>DAOWDM010000133.1 GCA_030639035.1 Alphaproteobacteria bacterium | reverse complement strand
TCTTTGCCCATAGCTCCAGATACAACATAAACATCATCTTTTCTGTATTTTCCGCCTGTAATTTTACTACCCTTCATTAAAGAAGAATGTAATTTCTTTAATTTTGACTTTGTTAAAGGAGTATTATAATTTTTATAAATATCAATTATGACTTCTGCGATGCCTTCTTCCTTTTTTCCTACATCTGACTGTTCAGGAATAAGACCTAATTGATGCCCCAAAGAAGACATAACGCTGTATCTATCTAAGTATTCCCCTTCGATAGCAGAAGACGACAAGGCTTCTTGAGCCAGTATTTTTAAAAGAGTTTCGTCTTTATTTGTTGGAGCAAAATTTACAGACGCTTCAGAAACGCCTACATCTTTTATAAAAGTTGTTTCTTTTAGTGAATTCTTTGCAGTATCGTATTTAAAATCAGCCCAATCTTCTTTCTGCCAATTCCATTTTATACCTTCTATCAAACTTTCAAATACATTCATTTCAACAACCTTGAGCAATAAACAAATATTTATCAATCATATTATACCATTATTCTGAGCAATAAAAAACACTTTATTGCTCAAGGTTGCTGTTTTGACGAGATGTTAATGGGATTTCAAATTATAAATACCACCCCCAAAATTTCAGACAAAATAATTATGTATACTGTCCCCCGAATTCCGTCCCCCGAATTTTGTCCCCCGAATTTGGAATTAGGTGTACTGTCCACCGAATTCTTTTAAAATGTTTTTTATAATAAAAATGCCTTGATATATTAATTGGATACATCAAGGCACAATTATTTTTGGTAAGTAATTTTAATTTTATCTACTTAATTTAGATCTCATTTTTTCACTTGTAACAACATTATTATCATGTTGTTTACGTTTTTCTAATTCTTTAATATTGCCACGACATTGATTCATAGCTTTAAAAAGAGAAGCTGTTGCCCATGCTAACGGTGTATTAATCCCAGGAATAAGGACTTCCTTAGAGTTTCCGTTTTCATCTTTTTTTAAAGAACTAACATGTTGATACGCTTCTGGAACACAAAACGATTGACATTTAACCCCATTAGCTGTGATTTGAGATTTCTCAGTTGGATTGTTTTCAGTAACACGAGCCAAAGAACGATTTAGATATTCTGTACTTTTAGAAAGAGTTTTATCAATTAATTTTTGCTCTTCTTTAGTAGCAGTACGTCCATCTGTAATCTTAAGAAGTTTTTCTAATTGTTTTCCGTATCCTGATGCCATATCGCCAACCATAAACCACTGAGCATCACTATTAGGATTAGAAAAATGAGGTCTAACTCCAAACGCAGCTGGATCACGAGCATCACATGAACCAAACTCATCACGAAGGTCTTTCCATTTAAGATTTATTTTTCCTTCTCTATCTAAAGCCACATTATAATTCAAAGAAATATAACTATCTGAACTATAAACATGTTCAATATCTGCTTTTCCTTCTTTACCTAAAGAACTATCAGAACTATGGATTTTACCATCTTTTAAAAGAAAATCATAAGAAGTAAATCTTACCATTCCGTTATCTTTCACAAGATGTTTTTCAAGAGAATCTAAAATTTCCATATGTTTTTCGATATCTCTTAAAGGATCATTATCAAGTTTAATAGTTGATGATGTGACAAAAGCAAGTGAAGAATCGTGAGGTCTTATATTTGGACTTTCTTCTAAATAAGTTTTTTGAACTCTTTCTTTGCCAATTTTAACCAGACGTTTAAGTTCTTTTTCATCAGAAAGAAAACTACCATATTCCGTCTTGACTAGGCGTTCACGAACAGAGGCTATAATCGGATTTTTATCATAGGAAGGATTATACATAAGATCATGCAAGCTTTCAAAAGAACTTCTAATCATTTCGGTGTCAGATGTTAATCCTCCAGGGAAAGGAAATTCTTCCCAATTTCCAACAGAAGGAGCGGTTGGATAATCAATAGCCTTAAAAAAACCAGCCAAAGATGATATTGCCTTTATTGTAGGTTTTTCTACTTCTTTTTCTGTTTTGTATCCCCATTTCTTATCTTCAACAACACCATCAACAATATTGTCAACAAAAGCTTTAAGAGCTAAACCGTGAGATTCTAAACGTTGATTAGTGCGGTAATTCGGATCTCTTTTTAACGTATCGGGATAAAAAATATGTGCGACACCTTCTTCTGGTTTACCTGCATGATAATTAGCAGGATTAGAAATAGCTTTTTCAAAAGCTTCTTGTTCTTCTGGCATATTATAAAATTTAGCTAACGCATTTAATGCTTTTTTCCAATTTTTTGGATCTTTTTCTTTTTGGATATCACCGCAACGCACGGTATCAGTAACCCATTGGCGAGTCATATCGACATCTTTTGCAGATTCAACACCGCTTGTTCTAATAAACCCTGTTTCATGGGTAAACATTGAGGAATCTGCACCACCAACATTAAATAATTTGTTTGATTCTAAAAAGGCAGACAAATCATTAAATTCTTTTTGAGAATAAGATGCTTTTAATTTAGTTGCGATAGAATGGTTATGTACTGGCAATTCTAAATCGCCAAGCTTCACCTTTTCTGGTTCATAATGTGAAGCATCTGTTAAAACAAGTAATGTATCTCTCAAAAGAGTAAGATTTTCTTTGTTTCCATCAAAATCTTTTGCCCTTAAAGTGCAATCTACCTTAATGTCTTTTGTTAAATCCTCTGGGTCTTTCATTACAACTTCTCCTGCACCCATTTTGTCTCGCAAAGGATTGAACCATTTACCATCTTTTTCTCCAACAGAAAAATCGTTTTCTTCTAATTTCTTAGAAAGTATAGTTAACGCCTTTTGTGCAAAAATTAAATTGTACTTATCCATCGTATGAATTTCCTTTTTTTTATAAAATTATCTTAGTTCTAGTATTAATATTATTACACTTCTTTGTCAACCTATTTGCTCTAGTCCGCTACCTTTTAGACACAAGCTCTCTATTTTGGAATTCGGGGGACAGTATACATAATTATGAATTCCAAGAGATCACCATATTTTTTTCACCAAAAATGTCTTTTTGCAAATGCGTGTCCAGAGCAGTAATTCTAGGGACAGTATACCTAATTCAGAAATTCGTATCAAACAACTAAATGCTCCAAACTAACCCCCTCATATTCAATCTTACAGATAGCTTCATTGAGTTTTTTTATGCTTACGCCTGAGCCGTAGATTGCGTCAGTTCCTCCTCCGCCTTCCCAACCTCCTAGGGATAGGACTACTTCTCTGTTGATTTCGGCTTCTCTCATAGCGTCTCGGAAATTGTGGCGGAAGGAGTGGAATGAGGTTTTTTCTGTTTTGGCTTCAACACTTCGTAAGAAACGCCCGAACCATTTTGAATAGATGCTTGAATAGTTGCCGTATTTATCACGAGGAAGTTCTGGGAAAAGATGTTTTTCGCCTCGTTCTTTTATAGAAGCAACATACTCCATAAAACCAGCTTCTTTTAACTTCGGGTGGATTGGAATAATTCTGTGGCTAGCATCAGCCTTTAATGCTTTATCTTCTTCATCATTAAGGGCAAAAACATCGATTCCGTTTATAATCTGAATATCGCTAACATAAAGCTGACAAAGCTCGTTCAAACGTGCTCCAGAGAATAACGAAATCAAAGGTATCCAATATCTGCCACGCTTGATGATTTTGTCTCCTGACACGTTGTAGCGGTTTTGATCATCAACACAGCCTGTATAAAGCGGAGCATGAAATATCTTGTTAATTTGCTCTGTTGTAAAAGGCATGCGTCTAGCTTTTGCCTTAACCTGTTTTACAGCTGGAATTTGCACGCCTTTTGCAGGATTTTTCTCAAGAAAGTCATTATTTACAGCCCAATTAAGCATTGACGAAAAATCTGCATAATAACATTTGACCGTTTTTATTGATATTGGCAGGATAGCTTGTTCCCTGCCTTTTGCTACAGCTTCAAACACAGTGCTTTTTGGAAAACGAATTTTTGCATTTACAGGCATTTGTATAAGCAATTGCAAGAAATCACGGCACTTGCCTTTGTCAATTGATGTAATCGGAGTTTCAGCACCGAAAAATTCTTTTAGAACACGGTGGCTTGCTTTAAAACTTTTCTCTGAACTAGCAGATAAATCCTGACGTGATGGGCATTTTTTATATTTTTCAATAAGCTCTGCAATAGTAATTCCTTCATGTTTTTCTTCTGCTGGAACATGAGTTGAGCTAGAGATTCTTACTACATCAGGCTTTTGAATATCTGGAGCAATGTTTCTTAAAAGAACAGAAGGAGTTCTCGGCCAATTTCCTTTTACACGTTCAAGCATAAACTCGTGGAACTGCACATAAGCTCGCATAAAGGCATGCTCTAACTTGTTTAGATTGTACATGCTGTTTCTTGGATTAGGCGAGATTTTCATGCGGTTAATAAAGTCATCAACTGTATCTACAACTTCAGAAAAGTCATTATTTGCAAACATGTTTCTCTTTTCTGATAGAGCTTTTTCTAACCCTTCAATGCCATGTTGCTTGATAAAACCTGCAATAGAGCCGTTTTTAACACCACAATGTCTAAGACGTGTGTCATATTCAATTTCTTCATGTAGCCATTGAATGGCAAAAGCTTCAGCCGTGCTGTCAGATAATTTATCCATACTTTTATTATGACTATTTTTTGTGAAAATTGAACTAAATTTTATATCCCACTTCAAAGATTCTATTTTTATTAGTGGGACAGCTTTGCTGTAATCAGAAGTTCCAAGAGACTGCCATATCTGTTTTTTTTCAAAATATTGTTGAAGATTCTTTGGAATCCAGACTAGGCAGTAGTAGCGACCTGATTTTCTGCGATGTAAACGCACGTGATTCGACATGACTTTAGCACCAGACTTTAGCAGTTCTAAATATCTGTGCTTTTGAAAAACGAAATATACAATGAAATCAATGGGTTGAGTGGGTAGTGGCGGAGAGACAGGGACTCGAACCCTGGGAACCCAATCGGGTTCACGGATTAGCAATCCGCTGCATTACCACTCTGCCATCTCTCCGCAAGCATTTGAATGTTTTAACCTAAGGAACTTAAAAGGTCAACAAATGTAATAAATTATCTTCCACAATTTTTTGCAACACGGGAAATTGCATCTCCAGCAAGAGAAAGAGCTACAGGAACATTCCCTGCTGCACCTGCTATCACTGCTCCAGCTGTACTTGCTACAGGACGAGCCCATTTTCCAACATGCTTAATGGCTGTTTGAAGTTTATTTTTTACTGTTGAATGTGCTAGTTCTTTATCATCTCTACTCCAAGACTGTCTGCCGTTATTATAAACTTTAACAGGCACACTTTTACTTTTTTTAGCAAAGTCTTTAATTTTACTCATAACGGCAACCTTTTCACATGTCTTACTGGAACATCATATTCACGCTCAATATTATTTCCGTTGAACTCAACAACAAGAACCATATCCACCTTATTTAGAGATTCACGAGCATCAGGGTGTACATAATCAAGTTTTACCGAAAAACCATTTGTACGGTAAAACAAAGCATCTTCACCGCCATCATATAGAATTTTTGGGTTTTCAGGTTCACCATCACGAGCCTTTAATGAAAACATCATAGCCCCATGCACATTTTGCAAAATGTCATAAGATTCTTCTGATTCAATCACTCTTTCTTGCTTGGACATTTGCCTTAAAATCCTTCTCTTTCATAATAAGGAATCCATTAAACACTTAAGACTTTACAACAAACCATTGTTTTTGTCAATTTTTTTCAAGTTTTGAAGAAAAGCCTGCATAACGATATTATTATTCGCTCAGTTTTTTCTTTAAAATCTCGTTCAACATAGCAGGGTTAGCCTTGCCTTTTGTTGCCTTCATCACCTGACCTACAAACCAGCCGATAAGCTTATCCTTTCCGCCCCTGTATTGCTCAACTTTATCAGGGTTTGATGTCATTACCTCATCAATAGCAGCTTCTATAGCACCTGTATCGGTTACCTGTTTCAAGCCTTTTTCTTCGACTATTACATCAGGAGCTTTGCCAGTTTCAACCATGATTTCAAATACTTCTTTTGCAATACGTCCTGAAATAGTATTGTCGGAAATAAGATCTATAAGCTTTCCAAGATTTTCCGCAGAAACGGGGCTTTCTGAAATAGTTTTTCCTGCTTTATTAAGGACTCCGAATAAATCGCCCATTACCCAGTTTGCGGCTTTTTTAGCGTCTCTTCCTTTGGCTACGTTCTCGAAAAAATCAGCATTTTTTTTGCTAACTACTAAAACACAGGCATCGTATTTTTTCAGTCCGTATTCCTGCATAAATCGGTCTTTTTTCTCGTCTGGAAGTTCTGGGAGTTCAGCTTTCAGCTCTTCAATAAGCCCATCTTCCAAAACAAGAGGAAGCAAATCTGGGTCTGGGAAATATCTGTAATCGTGAGCCTCTTCTTTAGAACGCATAGAACGAGTTTCACCTTTGGAAGCATCAAACTGACGAGTTTCCTGTACGACTTCTCCATTTGATTCATACACTGCGACTTGCCTTTGGGCTTCGTATTCAATAGCTTGCATAGCGAATCGTACAGAGTTTACGTTTTTAACTTCAGTGCGAGTTCTTAACTCTTCTCCTAGATGGCGAACAGAAACATTTACATCGCAACGCATGCTTCCTTCGTCCATATTGCCATCGCATGTGCCAAGATAACGAACTATAGAGCGGATTTTTCTAAGATAAATCCCGACTTCTTCAGGAGAACGCATATCAGGTTTTGATACTATTTCCATCAAAGCAACGCCAGAACGGTTAAGGTCAATACATGTTTTTGACGGATACTGGTCATGCAAGGATTTTCCTGCATCTTGTTCAATATGCAAGCGTTCAATGCCTACTTCTTTGGTTTCACCGTTTAGCAAATCCAGAATTACTGTACCTTCTCCGACAATAGGTAAATCAGCTTGGCTTATCTGATATCCTTGAGGTAAATCTGCATAAAAATAGTTTTTACGAGCAAAAACCGAACGTTTGTTGATTTTAGCTTTTAATCCAAGACCTGTACGGACTGCTTGCCTTACACATTCCTTGTTTACAACAGGGAGCATACCTGGCATTGCAGCGTCAACGAATGAAACTTGTGTATTAGGTTCTGCTCCAAATGTTGTAGAAGAGCCACTGAACAGCTTAGATTTTGAAACAATCTGACAATGGATTTCGAGTCCTATAACGACTTCCCAGTCCCCAGTGTCTCCTTTGATTATATAAGTCATCTTACACCTCCAACAGGTTTTGCAGTAAATTCAGCCGCATTTTCCATAGTATGACCTACTCGCAAAATTGTTTCCTCATCAAAATGCTTTCCTATAATCTGCAATCCAAGCGGTAATCCATCAGAAGAAAACCCCGCAGGAACTGACAAAGCTGGAAGCCCTGCAAGAGAAGTTGGAATTGTAAAAATGTCATTTAAATACAGTGTAACAGGATCATTTATACTTTTATCTTCAAAAGCAAAAGCTGGAGTTGGAGCTGTTGGAGTTAAGATAACATCTACATTTTCATATGCTTTGCGGAAATCTTCGGCTATTAGCTTTCTTACTTTTTGAGCCTTTATATAGTAAGCATCATAATAACCTGCTGACAGAGCGTAAGTTCCTATCAAAATACGTCTTCTTACCTCTGCTCCGAAACCTGCCGCACGAGTGTTTGCGTACATTTCATCAAGAGAAGCCCCCTCCTCTCTCAAGCCATAACGAACACCGTCATAACGGGCAAGGTTTGAAGAAGCCTCTGCTGGAGCAATAATATAGTAAACAGGAACGCCATATTTTGTATGAGGAAGGCTTATATTAACTATTTCTGCTCCTGCGTCTTTTAACCATTCTGCCCCTTTGCTCCAAAGAGCGGATATTTCAGTATTAAGCCCATCTGCCATGTATTCTTTCGGAATACCGACTTTAAGTCCTCGGACATCTTTTTTAAGAGCTGCTTCAAAATCAGGAACAGGAATAGAAGCGGAAGTTGAGTCTTTCTCGTCAAATCCTGCCATTGCTCCAAGCATAATTGCTGCATCACGTACTGAACGAGTCATAGGTCCTGCTTGGTCTAGAGAAGAAGCAAAAGAAACAATTCCCCAACGAGAGCAACGTCCGTATGTAGGTTTCAGCCCTACAAGACCTGTAAACGATGCAGGCTGGCGAATCGAACCGCCTGTGTCTGTTCCTGTTGCAGCCATGCAAACGCCTGCAGAAACGGCGGCAGCTGAACCTCCAGAAGAACCACCTGGAACTATTTTTTCA
Source organism: Alphaproteobacteria bacterium (assembly GCA_030639035.1). GTDB lineage: Bacteria > Pseudomonadota > Alphaproteobacteria > DAOWDM01 > DAOWDM01 > DAOWDM01. The sequence goes on along the minus strand of DAOWDM010000133.1, from coordinate 549 downwards.
TCAGAATTATTCTTTTTCCAAGGGCTTTCAACAGAGCCGTAATAGCTTGTATGGTTTGTTGAGCCCATAGCGAACTCATCAAGATTTGTTTTGCCAAGCATTACTGCTCCAGATTCCAACAAGTTTGCAGAAACTGTAGATTCATAACTAGGCTTAAAACCATCAAGAATATGAGAAGCTGCTGTAGTAAGCACTCCTTTTGTGCAGAACAGGTCTTTCATGCCTATTGGAATACCTTCCATAGCACCTGCTTTGCCTTCTTTGATTCGTTTATCGCTTTTTTCAGCTTGTTTTAGTGCAAGCTCAGGTGTTTCTGTGATAAACGCATTCATATACTTAGTTTTTTCCATAGCTTCAATGTGAGCTTTTGTTAGCTCAACTGCAGAAAATTCACCTTTTTCAAGCCCATCTCTAGCTTTTGAAATTGTAATATCTGTTAATTTATTGCTCATTCTACTACCTTTGGAACTATATAAAATTCTTCATCGCTTTTCGGAGCGTTTTCGAGAATCTTATCTTGATAACCACCATCTGTAATTTCATCTTTAC
>DAOWDM010000074.1 GCA_030639035.1 Alphaproteobacteria bacterium | reverse complement strand
GGGTCATACTTACGAAAAGACATTTTTTCCGTAATATTACGAGGGTTTTTGTTTACTACGTAAAAATAGCCTGTATCAGCCGTACTTTCCAATTTTATCTGTATAGTTGCTGATTTTGCCATAGCAAAACTCCATTCAATTTTTTATTACCAATATGAAGTATGCACCATACAACCAAATACACTTCTGTCAAGCACTGCTGTATGTTTTTTTTATCCGATTCTGTTTTGCGATAATTATTTTTATGTAAAATGATGTAATTTTTGTATTTTGAGTCGCATTTTACAGCTTATTCAAGCATCATTAAATTTTAATTCGCAATTGCTTGTTACACAATAAATAGTGTATTCCTTTGTTTGTAATACACTACATATTGGAAAACTTTCTTATACTTGTTAATGATGTAACTGTGGTATTTAAGTTGAATAGCATTTTACTGTTCGTCAGGCTTGACGATTTAATATAATTGTAAGAGTCTTCTGTAATAAGTTTACATATATAAGGATATAAAGATGACGAATCGACAGCCTGTTGATGGCGATTCTGATATATCTGATTTTCATGCTGATTCTAATATCAATAATGAAAAACAGAGTAATGATGAAAAACATGGCAATGACACAAGCAGTTCAATTGATTATGCAGCGGCTCCAATTGGCGAGCAGCATGAGCAGAAACAGCTGACTGTTGAGCCTGTTGAATTGCGATTTGAAAACAAACTTCGGATAATGGGAGTTTTACTCACAGTTGTCTGGCTTGCCATAGCCTTTTTCTACATAACAGATACGGTAGGCTGGAACAATCTTTTCAGCATGATGCCTCATGAGTTCGGTGGATTTGCGGCTGGTATGGTTTTGCCTTTGGCAATGTTATGGCTTGTAATTGCATATTTTGACAGAGGAGCTCAGTTTCGTCAAGATTCTCAGGTGTTGAGAAATTATATGGATCAAATAATATATCCATCAGAAGAAAAAGGCATTCATACAAAAGCAATGACAGATGCCTTACGTATGCAGGTAAAAGAGCTTCATGATGTTTATAAACTTGTAAACACTCAGACAGATGTAGTTCGAGAAGAACTTAAATCACGAACAGAAGAACTTGAAGTGCTTTTAAATAAAGTAAACGATAAGACAGCTCCTTCTGTTAAAGATTTGGCTCTTAACGTTGAATCGCTGTCTCGTTCAGCAGAAACTGCTTCAGAACGTGCAAAAGATACTTTTGAGATACTTAATTGGCAAATAGAAAGCCTTAATACTGCAACAGAAGAAACTTTGAATGCAGCGACTAAATTTACCAGCAAAACAAACTCTAATATAGATGAATTAAAGAAAACTTCTGACCATATTAATGAACAGTCTAAATCTATTGAAAATATGCTGAACAGGCATAACGGTTCTATTGTTCATGTAACAGATGAGGTTAAAAACAGTACAGACCATATTGTACATGTTCTCGATGAAAAAATGGATTCTTTGAGTTCTGTTGCTGAGATAGCTGTTGAAAACACAGATAAATTCGCACAAATGCTTTCTGATAAAGTTAATGAATTGGATTCTCTTGTTGAGCTTAATAATAAAGACATCGAAGCTTCTTCTAATCGCCTTTCTAGTAAGGCTGAAAAAATCAGCAATGATTTCAAAGCACAAGGTGTATTCCTTGATCAAGAAACAGAAAAAATCCTTTCAAGAATTGGAATCGCCGAAGAAGGGCTATCTGTTCATACCAGAGAAATTATAAATGTTTCAGATAATGCTTTATCAAAATTAAAAGAGATTGGGGAAGAGTTTTCCAAACAGTCAGGAACAATAGAAAGTACAGCAGAAAAGGCACATTCAAGTGTCGTTGAAGTTACAGGATTGTTTAGCAAACAAGCAGAAGAACTGGCAGAAGCGACTGAAATCGTATGTGAGAAATCAATAAATGCTGGTGAAGCTGCTATAGAAAAATGCTCTGAATTTGAAACAGTCGCAGGACGTGTTGAAGAACGCCTAGATGTCGTTGGAAAAATTGTTGATGCTCATGTAGTTTCTATGGGGCAGGGGGCAGAACGTGTTGCTGAACAAGGTGAAGTTATCAGGGTTTCTCTTCGCAGGCAGGCAGAAGAGCTTACAGACCTGTCTTCTGTTATAGTTTCGCAATCAAGAATCGCAGAATCTGCTTTATCACAGCAACAACGTCATATTTCTGCTTCAGCTACCAAGATTGAAGATGTTAAGCATGAGTTGCAAAATAAAGTAGAAGGACTTGTAAAAGCTTCATCTGCTATTGAAGAAAATACGACATCAGCTATAAAAGTTCTTAATGAGCAGGTAGAAAGCGTGCATGGAATGACAGACGTTATTACAACACGTGTTGATGAAATTAGAGACAACTTAAAAGTTGAAGCTAATATTTTTGAAAACGTTTCTGAACAAGCAGCATTGTCAATGCAAAGGTTTGGAGATGAAGTGCATCAGCATAATGAAGTTCTTGATGAAACCACCAAAAAGGTTGAACAAAGAGCCGAGAATATAGCGTTAATTCTTAAAAAACAGAATGATAATATATTGAAATCCGAAGAAGTTGTTCAACTACGCTCGGAATACGCAGTTCAGTTGATGGAAACGCAGTCTGTAATTCTAACTGAATCTGCTGCTAAGGCTGTTGAACAGGTTGGAGGTATTGCCGAAGACTTGAATGATAAAGCTAAAATTCTTGATGATTTGTTCTCACGACAGGAAGGCGGTCTTACTTCTGTTGCTGGAACTCTTTCAGAACAAACAGGAAGGATTACAGTTGCTTTAAGAACGCAAGCTTCTCAGCTTGAACAAGATACAGAACGGGTAATGTCTCGTGTATCAATTGTTGAAGAAGGTCTTGAAGTGCAAACAAAAGGATTAATAAAAGCTTCCGAAGATTCTCTTACTCATCTGCAAAAAGTTGGAGATTACCTTGGCAAGCAAGCTTTTATTGTTGAAGAAAAATCAGATAATGCCAAAACAAAAATTATTGAATTAACGGATACATTTGAAAAACAGTCTCCAAAGTTCTCTAAAGCAATTGATTTGGCAGGTGATGCGGCTAGAAATGCAGGTAAACTAATTAATGAGAATTGCAAGACCTTAACAATAGCCGAAGAAAAAATACTAGAAAAAGCTGTGAATGTTGCAGAGCTTCTTGATAAACAAACGATTGTTCTTGATAAAAGCTTGTCTAGAACTTCCAGTCAAACTACTGCCTTGAGCGAGACACTTGCAAGGCAGGCAGATGATCTTGCTGATGTTGCGAATATTGTTGCTACACAGACACGTCTTGGAGAAGCATCTCTTTCACAACAGTCTCGTTATCTTAGCGAGACGGCTGATGAAGTTATGATTCGAATCAAAGAAATCAATG
>DAOWDM010000210.1 GCA_030639035.1 Alphaproteobacteria bacterium | reverse complement strand
GCTTTTTTGATTGCTTTTCCATTATCTTGCAAGGAGGGTGCTTTTTTAACAGCAAAAGTGTCTACAAGCGTATCTGGCTCTTTTTCTCTTATTTTTGTATCAAGGTTGATTGTCAGAATAAATTCATTAGGAAGAGGCTTTATTCCATTATCAATCGTAATAACAAAAAGGAATATACCTATTATTAAAAACGCTGTCAGTCCGCCGATAATTGCCAGACATGTAATTAAAAGTTTTTTCATTTGTTATAAGCTCTGTTTCTTAATAAGTGGTCGGCAAGAACGCAGGCAAGCATAGCTTCTGCTATGGGTACTGCACGAATTCCAACGCAAGGGTCGTGCCTGCCTTTGGTTCTTACTTCAACAGCATTTCTGTTAATATCAATGCTTTTGCATGGGTTGAGAATTGAACTGGTAGGCTTTACCGCAATTCGGACAACAATCGGCTGCCCTGATGATATACCGCCTAAAATACCGCCTGCATTATTTGAAAGAAATTCTACCCCTCCATTTGCAGATGGTATCATTTCGTCAGCATTTTCTTTGCCTGTAAAGGAAGCGGATTCGAATCCTGCACCTATTTCTACGCCTTTGACAGCATTAATGCTCATCATAGCCTTTGCTATATCCGCATCTAGCTTGTCATAAACAGGACAGCCAAGACCAGTAGGGATATTTGTCGCGGTTAGCTCTATAACTGCTCCGATAGATTCTCCGTTTTCACGAATTTCACCTAGGTACTTTTCCCAGTAATCAGCAGTTTTTTTATCGGGACAGAAGAACGGATTGTTGTCAATTTCTGACCAGTCCCATCTGCTCCTGTCGATTTTATCTGCCCCCATTTGTATCATCGCACCACGTATGACAACGTCGTCTTTAATAAAATGGTTTAGAGTTTTTCTTGCGATAGCCCCCGCTGCGACTCTCATAGCAGTTTCACGAGCAGAGGCTCTGCCTCCTCCGCGATAATCACGGATACCATATTTTTCTTGGTAGGTGTAATCGGCATGACTAGGGCGGAATTTTGTCGCTATATCGCTGTAGTCTTTTGAACGTTTATCAGTGTTTTTAATCAAAAGACCTACAGGAGTTCCTGTAGTTTTGCCTTCAAAAACTCCTGACAGAATTTTTATTTCATCAGGTTCTTTGCGTTGAGTAGTAAAACGGTTCTGCCCTGTGCGGCGTTTGTCAAGAAACCTTTGTATGTCTTGTTCTGATAAAAAAATCTTAGAAGGAACACCGTCTACTACACAGCCAATAGCTTCCCCATGGCTTTCACCAAAGGTTGTAAACTTAAACATTACGCCATGGCTGTTGCCAGACATTACTCTTCCTTTTTGACGACAGGAAAACTTGAAAGCAAATCTGAAAGTTCATGAGCGGTTCTAGGATTCATCATTCCGACAACGTGATAGCCACAGTCTACATGTATGTTTTCACCAGTAACGCCGCTTCCTAAATCGCTTAAAAGATAAACTCCAGTTTTACCAACATCGTCTATTGTTATATTGCGTTCCATAGGAGCATTAAGCTCGTTCCAGCGGAGAATATGTTTGAAATCACCAATTCCTGCTGCTGCAAGAGTCTTTACAGGACCTGCAGAAATTGCATTTACACGAATATTCTGCGACCCTAAATCTGTGGCAAGATATTTTACAGATGCTTCTAAGGCTGCTTTTGCAACTCCCATAACATTGTAATGAGGCACAACTTGTTCTGCTCCGTAGTAAGTAAGCGTAACTAAACTGCCACCGTTTTTCATAAGTGGAGCTGCACGTTTGCAAACATCTGTGAATGAAAAACATGAAATTTGCATTGAACGCGTGAAGTTATCTAAAGAAGTATCGAGATATTTTCCTTTAAGCTCTTCTTTGTCTGAATAAGCTATGGCATGTACGACAAAATCAAGCTCACCCCATTCGTTTTTGATAGTCTCAAAAACTGTATCCATGCTTTTGCTGTCTGTTACATCACATTCAATCAAAAGATTTGAACCAAGTTCATCTGCAAGTGGTTTTACACGCTTTTTTAAAGCATCGCCTTGATATGTAAGAGCTATTTCCGCACCGTTTTCCCGTGCTTGTTTTGCTATACCCCAAGCAATAGAGCGGTTATTAGCCACTCCCATAATCAAACCTTTTTTACCAGCCATTATTGATGAAGACATTTATTCTCTTTCCGTTTGAATTTTGATGTTACTCTTATAACAATTAATTGTACCCTACACTAAATAAGCTTAACAGGTAAAGAAACATGAACATTAAAAACGATTTTTTTCAAAAAAGTTTGCAGTATGTGATTAATATATGCTGTTTTGTGAAATATGTTGCTGTTCGGACAAAGCAGGATAGGCTTTTAAGGATAGCGGCTTCTTTGAGTTATACTACATTAATAGCTTTAGTTCCTTTGCTTGCCATAGCAGTTGCTATTTTCACAGCTTTTCCTGTATTCAGCAACGCTAGAGAGGAATTGCAAGGATTTGTTTTTGATAATTTACTGCTTCCTGAAACAGGAAAAGTTGTACAGCAGTATTTACTTCAATTTGTAGGAGCTACAGGAAAACTAACAACTGTTGGTGTTGCAGGACTTGTTTTGACAGCAATAATTATGCTGACGACAATCGAATCCGCTTTTAATGTAATTTTCAGGGTTACAAGACCTCGTCCTGTAATCACAAGAGTGCTGGTTTACTGGACATCTTTAACATTAGGTCCTTTATTGTTAGGGGCTAGTTTTTCTTTGTCAGGCTATCTATTTGCTCTCCGTAAGTTGGTTGATAAAAAGGCTTTTGCTGTAGCAGATAGTTTTTTAACTGAAATGACACCTGCTTTTTTGCTAGCTGTTGCCTTTATGCTTTTATATATGACAATCCCATATAGGTCAGTAAAACTAAAAAACGCCGCTGTTGGAGGTATAGCTGCAGCTTTTCTTTTTGGAGTTTTAAGGTCTTCTTTTGGATTGTTTGCGGCAAACGCTGCTACTTATCAGACTCTTTATGGAGCTATGGCTGTTTTGCCTATGTTTCTTATTTGGATGTACATGTCATGGGCAGTTGTGCTGGCAGGAGCAGTAATAACCGCAGCATTGCCAGAGTGGAAGAGTAGGGGCAATAACGATAACGAATCGACAAGTTCTGCTTCAAAAATCAGTCTTATTATTGATATAGATACAGCAAAGTCAAAAAACAAAATTCTATCTGTAAAAACAAAAGAATTATTTTAGAGGACACCTAGTGAGCATTGATGAACTGAAAGAAGCTTTGAAAACGGCATGTCCTGATGATGTTTCCCCTGAAAAATGGCG
>DAOWDM010000244.1 GCA_030639035.1 Alphaproteobacteria bacterium | reverse complement strand
TTTGCAAATCCATTTATAGTCTTTTTTAATTCACTTAGAGTAAAAGGGGTATTTATTCGCTTTGTAGAATGCTTCAGTTGAAAATAATAAATTCTCTCAGAACTATCTTCATTGTTTTTTTCATATTCGGAAACATCTATAACATACTCACCAGCCTTTTCTGGATAATCTGAACCTTCAATTATAATTTTCTTTAATGATGATTCTGGATTTATAAGCCTAAAGCAACGGCATGCAACCCATCGATAGTGAAAAACATCACAAGCTCTTGAATACCTAACAAGTTTATTATCCATTTTTTATCGATTAATCTCCATATTCTGCAACTAATTATAGATTAAGATGTTATTATACCTCCTCGTTTCATGATTTACAAAATTTAATAAGACTTAGGCATTATGATGCAATAGCTAATAATTACTTTAAAAATCCTTTCCCGAAATATGCTCTACCATCAATTCGGATAAGCGTTTATATATTTCGTCCCAGGTTTCGTCTGGGAATTAATCTTGCTTAGTCCGCCTGTTAAGAACCATCTCGTCAATCTCGTTTTCTATCATTTGTTCTGCCTTGAGGTCAAGCTCTGCATCATAAGCAATCTCGGCTTCTTCCATGATTTTTACTGAGCACTTTCCATCCTTGTTTTCGGAGTTCATGTGTTCCTTTTTTGCATTGTCGCTAAACTTTCGTTGCCTGTAATTATTTAGCATTCTGCTGATTTGTCTTGGTGTTCCACTTATCTTTATAGTTTTCATTCTTTTTGTTCCTCTTTCTCCCAAGTCTCTATCTGAACAGGGAGTTTTTCTCGCAATCCCATAAGAGAAAAACTTCGTCTATGAAGCTTTCAGAAATGGCTTAAAGTCATACATTCTTGTTTGTTCAGCCTCAAAAACAGCTATGCTTTCGTCAACACACAAAGACTTCGGCACAATTGTGAAATTGAACTGTTCCCTGACCCTTGACATGTTATCAAACACTGTTGATATAGGAACACCCGTTCTCTATTGATATATCGGTGAGAGTCATCCTGCTATCCTCAAGAAGAGCTTTAACAATCTTCTTAACAACATTCATGCGAGCACCAACAAACACAACAGAATGACTAAATTCTTTGGGATGCCGCACAAATTCAATGTCCCCTCTCAAGTAGCCCAGAGTTCTTGCCCCTATTTCATTTGTTTTTAGTTTGTATTCCATCTTTCACATCACCTCATAGCAATTTGTTTTTGCACAACGTAAAAAAACAAATTCTCTGAGAAAAATAGGGGACAGTTTTTGATAGAACCACCCCCACATTATTGTTATGGTTAGTAGTCTTCGGGAAGCATTATCGTGAATTTCCCTGTTTCGTTTTGCTGGATGAAGATTTGCTGTTTTGTTCCTGATGGCAATTCGATGTCTCCGCTAAAAAAAGTGTCAAACTCTTTGAAGTTTTTACTCTTTTCCCTTACTATTTGGTTTGCCTGATTCATGAGATCAACAATGTTAGGCATACGGATTCTGCCGTCGCTTTCTTCCATGTAACCTCTGCTTAACAGATTGGTTGTTACGTAGTTGAATAGTCCTTTCTTCCAGTCCGGGTTTAGGCTTGTTATGTCAAAGAGAATGCCGTCCTCTTCTGCCTGTTTACTTGTGTAAGTGAATATGGGTTCGCCGAAAAACTCTTTTATTTCAGTCATGGTTCATACCTCCTAACGTTAAAGAGAGCCTTGCCTGCTATGAGGAAAAGCTCTTTTTGCCACTATTAACTTTTATAAACTTGATTTTCGCATCCCTTTCTTTATTTTCTGAATTTTTTCACAACAGGCTCACATATAACTGTGATTGTATTTTGTATTTCTAAATATTTATGGACGGCTCTGCCGCAATCGGAAATTAATTGTTGCCATTCTTCTCCTGAATAATCATTTTTGTTTTGGCTTAATTCATCAGTTAACACGCTTTCGATGTCCTCATCCATTATTTGAAAATATATTTCTGCTGTTGCTCCAAAAATTTCTATAAATTTTTTTAATATCATGGTTTGCTCTCCTTTTTTTTTGTTTGCCTGTAAAGTAAAAGCGAGCCTTAGCTCAGTGAGAAGCTATAACTCTCTTTTTGGGTTTATACAACTGCAACAAGCTCTTCTTCATTTTTGCTTACCTGATTCAGAGACGCTGCCGGAATGATGATGTTGTTTACGATTTTCTCAACATCTGACAAAATTTTAATCAGATATTTGCCGATTTCTTCTTTGTCGTCTGTTCCAATGTACCGCTTTATGTACGCATATGTAGCTCCGGCATTAGGTTCTTCCTTGCCTACTAATTCAGCCAAAACCAACGCCGAAAGTTCTGCTGTCACTTCATTGAATGTGTTCTGCTTCTCCTTTCTCAAAAGCCCTAGCCGGTCTTGTGAAGCGTGTGAAAGTTCGTGAAAGAATGTTTTTTCTTCAGGAGACGCCAAAGCAATGATGTTATCCTTTGCCCTGTAATACCCCATGTAACGGCCTTGGAAAGCCATCCCTTTCACGTCAATGCCCCATGTTTTAGCAACATCAAGCAAAGGGATGTCCGGCACTGCAACATTCTCGTATTCCAGCTCTTTTCCTTCCGTGTCCTCTTTGCGAAAAACACAAATAAGCCTGAAACCAAACACCCTTATTTTTATCTTTGATAGGTCAAGATATGCCTTGCATTTAGGGCACCGAAGATCGCCCATTGCTTTTTTTAGCTCCTGATTCCTGAATGTATGCCCACAAACACAAAGTGCGCTCCTATATGTATTCGGCGCAAGGATATGAACTGCTTTTGAGCCTTTCATGACATTTCTTTCGACGGTTTTCCATTGGCGAAATCCTCGAGCGTCGCTTGTGCCGCTGAAAAACATAAGAAGCCTATTGCTTAAGCTCCATTTGTTTGACGGCACATCATAGC
>DAOWDM010000168.1 GCA_030639035.1 Alphaproteobacteria bacterium | reverse complement strand
AAGTGCTGTAATTGGCGTAACGTCTCCGTATCCTATTGTCGTCAAGGTTATTATTGACCAATACAGAGCATCAGGAATACTGCCAAAAGCTTCGGGCTGATGTTCACCTTCAACCAGATAAATTACACCAGCAGAAAAAACAGCAAGCACTATTAAAATGACCAAAGCTGCTCCGAATGTACGAAGCTCCTGCCATAAAACTGTAAGCAGCATTTTCATAGATGAAGAATAACGAGTCAGCTTGGCTGTACGAAGCAGCCTAAGCATCTGTGCCATAGGCAGCTCAATGTTATAAAACATACCGATATAAAACGGCAAAATAGCAATCAAATCCACTATTGCAAGCGGTGAAAAAAAATATTTTATTCTTCCATAAAACGGATGCTTAAAACGCTTGTCTGGACGTTTTACACACGTTATAAATCTTAAAAAATATTCGATTGTAAAAACGGCGACACAGCCATTTTCAAAAAGATCGAACCACTCACCATATGAATCGTGAACCCAATCTATAGTTTCAATAACGGTTGCAAAAATGCTCAAATAAATCAATGCAATAAGAAAAATATTGGGTATTTTTGGGTTATAGCGTGTAAGTTTAAAGAACCATAACAACCTTAAAAGCTGAACATGTTCCGACTCAAGTAAAGATGCAAACTCTAGATAAAACGGAAGAATTACAACAAGGTCAATCAATGCCAGACTGGTTATCATATAACGCAAGCGACCCCAAACAGGGTGCATACGCTTACCGTCTTTGTCTGGTCTATTGGCAACCGACCAAGTTCTGTAAATATATTCAGCAGTAATTATCAACACTGAAACATTATTAAACAACACAATCCAGTCGTGTTCTTTCGCTGGCAGTAAATAAACAGCATCAAGAACAGCAGCGAAAACATTAAGCAAAATAAGAATAACAAAAGAAGCATCTACAATTTTAGGAAATTGCTCATCACTGCTATTTAAATTTTTTAACACCAAATTACTTAACACTTTTACTCACCCATATTGATAATAAGTTCAAACATTATGAGTCATTTTACTTAATATAAGTTAATATAAAAATAACGCACTGGAATATAAAGGATTTTATTCATGTAAGGAGTGCAACACTATTTATCGTTGTTAAATGTTTTAATAGCCTTTTTCATATTTTCATCGCTTACATCTGTAATAACTCCACTGTCTTCTACATCTTTTTTTTCTTTTTTCTTTGCTTCAACTATTACAACATCTGGTTTTGGAGCAGTTATAATTTCTGGTTTTGTAATAAGAAATTCTGGTTTTTTTTTGATTCTTCTAAAAAAGTACGTTGAAAAGCCTTTAAGGTCTGGGATTGGGATTTTATGGACTTTTTTGATTCTTTTGAAATGAGCTTTTATGTGTTTTTTTGTTTTTCTAGAAACAGATAAAAAGACTTCCTTTGCAAAATTTTCAGGTTCTTCATTCCAATAGCTGTCTTTGCTTCCGCTAATCCTGCATATTTTTGCAATAGCGTCCTTTACTGAAGTTTCCTGACTGTAATAAGGGATAGATTTTATTTTTAATTCTTCTAGCCAAGCTTGATGTTTATTATATTTTTCTGAACCTTCTTTAAATGGAGGTTCGCAATCTTTTATTTTGCTAAGAATTTCTTCACTTTCCTTGCGAACTTTCTCATTAACGAAAGTGTTTTCAAGCATATCAAGATACTGAACATCACTAAGCCCCTTTTCATACGAATGAATATAGGCTTTTAGCGTTTCGTTGAGAATTTTAGGCAATTCTGAGGCAAGAATTTTAGGGAAAGGATTATCTGGATTACCGAATTTTATATGATTTGTAAAACCTAGTTTGATTTCTAAATTCATGCTAATCCAAAGACTGTCATCACCTTTTCCTGCCAGCTCCCACACTACCAAACACTGAATAGTTCTTCTATCACCTTCCAAAAGAATCTTTTTCATCAAATAGGATTTCGGAGAATCCTTTTCGTGATTCATTGGAAGCCCTTTTACTTCATCATCATCTAAAACAGCTTCATTCTGTTCAGCTCTGCGGATTTCACGGATAAAAGCAAGCATCATCTGTTCTTTTGAAAAAACAGGATTTAATGTGATGATTTTTGCTTCTGAGTTAAAAACAGCATCTCCATGAATATTTTTATCAAAATCAAAGGCATAGCCGTTTTCAACAGCCTTATTTAGAATATAAAGCCCTGTTTTGCTATTTTTTAGCCTTTTTTCAAGCATACTGAAATAAGCATTTTTCTCATCATCGGATATAGTCATATTACTTAAAAATTCTTCCGTGTATGTAAACAGTGATAATTATAGTTGTTGTAGCAGCAAAAACTACATCACTAAAGAAATGTCCACCTTGAGCTATTCTTGCAAAACTTACTATGCAGCCAAAAACAAAAGCTGTAGCTATAGCCGTTTTTCTCCATTTTTCAGGAGCAAGCAAGGCAAAGCATATCACCCAAAAACCAAGAGAAGCATGACCAGACATAAAAGAGCAGTTACTTTCACACTGATTCGCTATCACAACAGGAGGAGTAAAAATCTTGTCTCCGCCAAACATTTCTATTTGAGAAGGACGTGCCCTGCCCCAAAATTCCTTGAAAATACCGTTAACAACAAGCCCAGTAGCAATAGCTAAAGAAGAAACTATAAAAGCAATAACTTTGTTACTAATGCCAAACCAGCATTTCTTTTTAACCTTGCTAACCAGCCATACAAGCACCAGTAATGCTGTAAAACCAAGTATAATTTCAGGTAGCCCTTTTCGTATAAACTGCAAAAACAGATTATCTTTTAAGTAAAAACCTTTTTCAGCAGTATAGAACCAACTACTAACCATAATATCCAGCTTACCAGAAATAGCCGTTATCACAGTCAGCAATACAACAGTCCAACGATAAGGATATTTTTTTAATTCTAACATCAGTACCCCTTGAATCCGCTCAACAAAAACACACGAACAGAACGTTTATAATTTTCATAAATAGGAATTTGAATATCATCTAGCATTATAGTTTTCTCAAAATGAGGAGCTATGCTATCTGCATTTTCTCCACGAGTTACAAACAGAAAGTTATTTCCTTTATGCTTGTTCATATCCGTTGTTAAGTCATAGTGGTCATGAATTTCCCCGCTTGGATTCCATTTTACGGCATCAAAAGGATACGGATACATATAATACAGCATTGGAGTTAAAATCTTGCGTTCATCAAACAGCATAACAGCATCAGGATATTCATTTTTAATTAGAGTCAGATGAAGTCCTATTTCGTCCCATTTTCTAACACGTTTCATAGGGTCTGTTTTTGCACTAAGTTCAATGCCTGTTACATTCGCAAAGCCATTAAAGCTATAACCGACAACAGCTAAAAACACATGAAATATTACCGTCCATTTAAGCCAGTCTTCTTTTCCTCTGCCAAGCAGCCAAGCCGTTACCAGCACAGAAGCCGCTACATATGATGGAGCAGCCCAGTTTGCATTTGCTCTTGAAAGAAAGCCCTCAATAATCATTATCACAATCAAAGGCAAAGAAAATGAGAATAAAAAACGTCCACTGCTGATGCAACTTTTATCTTCTTTTTGTTCCTCTGATGTGGTTTTT
>DAOWDM010000165.1 GCA_030639035.1 Alphaproteobacteria bacterium | reverse complement strand
TGTAGAATTGATAGAAGACAAGCTTCTTGAAAACGGTTTTATCAGTCTTTTAAAACAAAGCTGTTAAGAAAAGCGATTGAAGTGTACTATATTTTTCGTTGTATAATTTAACAGGGTGCTACTAATGGCTAAAAACATTCAAGATCTTTCAATCTTTTTTGCTGACATCACTGGAAGCACCAAGCTATATGAAACTCTTGGAGATAACAGAGCCAGAGAACTTACTGGCGAATGCATGGATAAGCTTTGCAGATTTACCAAAAATCATCAAGGACGTGTCATTAAAACGATGGGTGACGGTATGCTGGCGGTTTTCCCCTCTGCAGACCTTTCATTTGAAGCAGCGGTAGAAATGCAGGACGCATATAACAACCATGAATTGTCCATTACCATAGGTTTCCATTTTGGTTCTGTTATAGAAGAAAATGGCGATGTTTTTGGTGATGCAGTTAATCTTGCTGCAAGAATAGCTGCAAAAGCTAGATCTGGAGAAACTCTGCTCACCAAAGAAACGGTAGATATTCTTTCACCTCAGTTCCGTTTTGCCACTCGTTTTCTTGATGCAACGACAGTCAAAGGCAAAGCTGAAAGTATAAAGATTTATTCCATAATTACAGAAGATGACAGCGAAGCGACTGTTAGTCTTTCAGGGGCTTCCTTTGCTGCCCAGTCTATTATTTCTTCAACTGCAACGCTGACTCTTTTCAATGCAGGCAGGGAAATTAAGTTGGAAAGTGATGTAGAGCAAATTTCTATTGGTCGTGAAGAAAAATGCGAGTTGACCCTTCTTAGTCCTTATGCTTCAAGACAGCACGCTGTCATCAGTAAACAGCGAGACAGATTTATTCTGATGGATCAAAGTACTAATGGTACATATGTGCTGAATCAGAACAATGAAGAAGTTTTTTTAAAACGTGAATCAGTGCAGTTAGCAGGCTCAGGCTATATCTCTCTTGGAGAGAAAACAAACACAGATTCAGAGTTTGTTGTTCGTTACGAATATTCAACAGGAAAATAATTCGGCAGTCTTTGCAGTTTTAAGCTCCCAATAGACTGCCTTAACGATGCTCGAAATTGTAGATGACAACGAGGGAAAACTTATTCTTTAGAAACAGTTTTTTCTGCTTTGTTATCCAAGGCCGTTTTAAGAGCATAAAGCCAGCCTAATACTGTCCAGCCAGTTAAAACTGTAACAAGAACAATAAATTTTATATGTTGATGGTTGCGTTTTTTAGCAATAATTACTGGTACAAAATATACTGCAATCAGAATAAGCCAAGAGAAAAAACCAAATCCTTCATTTTTTTCATTTAATTTTTTTTGTATTTCAATCTGTTTTTTTACGTCCTTTAGTACGGTTGCCAGTGCGTTTGCTTCTTTAGCAACTTTTTCTTTTGCTTTTTTAGCGGCAGAGGCTTCTGCTTCTTCATCAATTAGAAAAACTCTGGTTAATCTTTTTTCAAGAACTGAAAATTCTTTCAAATATTTATCGCACTTATCAGGTCTTTTTGTTCCGCCTTTTGAAACTTTTTCTGCGATTCTTTTTCTTTCTCTAAGGTAAATTTCATTAGCCTTGTGTCTTTCTTTGCTTCTTTCAGCAAGCTTGATAAAATCATCAACTATTGCCTGACCAATCCTGTCGAACCTTTCTTGTTCAACGCCGCAATATGCAACTTGACCGAAAATTCGTCCGTTAGTTTTAGCCCTGTCTCGTGCAGATTCAGCAAAAGCATCAGAAGATAAACTGACTAAAGCCAGTGAAGCACAAAAAATCACAATGATTAAAGTTTTCATTAAACAATCCTTATTCTTTAACAATTACTGCTAAATCTTATACCTTTTTTCGTTGTTAATAAACAACTTGTATCTATTGTTGATATTATAAAATAAAACAACTAAAATGATAAATGGTATTAAAAGCACAGTAGCAACTTATAAAAGAACAATGACAAACAAACAAAAAGATAAATTTGTAGCTTTTTCATTCTGCTGGGCAGATCTTTTGTTTGAGCTGGACAGGAATAAAAAAATTGTCTTTTTTTCAGGGGCAATTGGCAATTTCCCAGAAATAGAGAATAAAATTAAAGCTGATATGTCTTTCCGAGATATTATCGCCCCCCAAGACTGGCCCTTGATGAACCAGCTATTTGCAATAGCAGATGAAAAAGGACGTATAAACTCACAAGAAATTCATATAAAGGGGAAAGATGACGATTTAATTCATGTAATGCTTTCTGGCTATATTCTCGATGACATTGACAATCATTATTTCTTTGCAATGCGAGTCTATGCTCATTCCGACAAAGAAGGCAAAATCAGGTGGCAGGAAAGCGAAATTCTAGATGCCAAATCTTTCTCAGAAATTGCAGCTGAACGCATAGCTAAAGCTGAAAAAAATCAAAAACCAAAAGTCGGCTTCATTTCTCTGCCAAACATCAAAGAACTGAAAGAAAACATTGATACTCATACATCTGAAAGCTTTGAAAGAGCTTTAACTACTTGTTTGAAACATTATTCATTAGGCGGAGACAGTGCAGCACAAGTTGCCGAAGGACGCTACAGTATTCTTCACAGCAAAGAGGTTTCTCTTGATGGAATTAAAAATCAGATTAAAAAACTAGGAAAAGCAATCTTTCCACAAAATAAAGATATATCTGTTGAATCAACTTCTCTTCCGATTGATGTTGAAAACGTTCAGATGGCAGACAATGCAAGCGTGCTGACGAACGGGTTGCTGTATATAATGAAACGTTATCAAAATGAAAAAGATTTTTCTTTTGAAAATTTTTCCAAAGATATTCCAAAATTGATGTGCGATACAGTAACTTCTGTATTGGATTTTCGTAAAATTGTTGAGACAAACAACTTTATAATAGCTTTTCAACCAATAATTAATGTCAATTCTGGAGCAATTCATCATTTTGAGGCTTTATGCCGTTTTTCCGCAGAAGAAATGGATAAGTCTCCATATGAGAAAATTACTTTCGGTGAAGAAGCAGGCTTAATACAAGATTTCGATATTGCAAT
>DAOWDM010000005.1 GCA_030639035.1 Alphaproteobacteria bacterium | reverse complement strand
TTATTGTTCAAGCATTAAATGGACAAGATATTTCTATTTACGGAGATGGTCAGCAAACTCGTTCTTTTTGTTATGTAAGCGATCTTATTGATGGATTTATAAGGCTTATGCTTGCTCCTGATGATGTAACAGGACCTATAAATCTTGGTAATCCTACTGAGTTTACAATGCTGGAGCTTGCACAAAAAGTTATTGATATTACTGGTTCAAAATCAAAGCTTATATATAAACCTCTGCCAGCTGATGACCCTAAACAGCGGTGTCCTGATATAACTTTGGCAAAAGAAAAACTTGACTGGGAACCTGTAGTTCCTTTGGAAGAAGGCTTGAAAAAAACCATTGCATATTTTGATAAACTGCTGTCAGAAAAAACTTTTACATTACCTCAACAGCCTGTTTTATGACCACATCAATTATTCTTACAACTATAAACGCACGATACAGTCACACGGCTTTTAGCCTGCGTTGGCTTTATGCTAACCTTGGCGAGTTGCGTAAGAAAACTGTTATTGAAGAATTTAATTTACAGCAGCGTCCTTTGGAAATTGCTGAAAAATTGCTTTTGAAAAAGCCTGAAATCATTGGTTTTAGCGTCTATATATGGAACATTACGCTAATAACCGAGGTTATTCACACTATAAAAAACATAGCTCCTGAAATAAAAATCATTATCGGTGGTCCTGAAGTCAGTTACGAGTATGAAAATACAGAACTGTTTTCACTTGCCGATTATTTGATATGCAAAGAAGGTGAGATTGCATTTAGGGAACTGTCGAGGAAAATCCTTAGCGGTAATGCTCCAAAAGAAAAAGTTATAATTGCACCTTTGCAAGACCTTACAAAGCTGACGCTTCCTTATGATACTTATAGTCTTGATGACATAGAAAACCGCTTGATTTATGTTGAGACTTCCAGAGGTTGTCCGTTTGGCTGTGAGTTCTGTCTTTCCTCTTTGGATAAAAAAGTTAGATATTTTCCGCTTGATAATTTTTTTAATGAAATGGAAAAACTAATAGCCAAAGGAGTCTGGCAGTTTAAATTCATAGACAGGACTTTTAATCTGGATAAAAAGCGAGTCAAACGCATTCTTTCGTTTTTCCGTGAACGCTGGTTTGAAGGAATGAGGCTTCATTTTGAAATTGTCCCTGATAAACTTGACGAGGAAATGCTGGAACTTATCAAGGATTTTCCAGCAGAAGGCTTGCATCTTGAAGTTGGGATTCAGTCGCTTAACCATGAATGTTTAGAAGCAATTTCTAGAACTCAGGATAATGAAAAAGCTCTTAAAAACATAAAATTTATTCGTTCTGAAACTGGGGCTTTAATACACGCCGACCTTGTAGCAGGCTTGCCGAATGAAACATGGGACAGTTTTGCAATGAGCTTTGACCGACTGCTTGCTGTTTCCCCTCATAATATTCAGGTTGGAATCTTAAAGTTGTTAAAAGGTGCTCCAATAGCACGACATATTGATGCTTATAAAATGATTTATTCAGACATTCCTACATATGAAATTTTGCAGACTAACACACTGGATTTTCTTCAAATTCAAAGAATTAAAAGATTCGCCCGATATTTTGACCTTTATTATAATTCTGAAAAATTTATAAATTCCATGCCTTTGCTGTGGAAAACAGAAAAATCACCTTTTGATGCTTTTATGAAGCTGTCGGATTCGCTTTGGGAAACAACAGGAAAGACTCATCAAATATCTTTTTTGCGACTTGTTAAGCATTTTTATGAATTTTTGGTAAAAGCTGAAAAAGACGATATAGAAACAATCAAGGCTTCACTTATAAAAGACTATTACAAAAAACCTGGAAGAAATGACAAACTTCCATTTTTGAAATAAACATGAATATACAGCAATAGAATGTTTAAAAAATCAAGCTGATTGCTGGCTAGAAGTAATTGTTGTGGCAATTTCTTTCTTTTTATTGTTACGAATAAGAATAATTCCACTGGTTATAATAATCATTGCACCTGTCATCATAGATAATGACGGAAGGTGTTGCCATACTAAAAAGCCTGTAAGAATTCCAACAGGCATCTGAAAATAATGCGTTACAGCAACTATAGAAGCATGAGTTATACGACACGCTTCGCATCTGCATAAAACACCCAAAGAAGCAATTAATGGCAAGAATATTGCGTATTCCCATTCATGACTTATGCGAACAGCAACGTTTACATAAGAGTCTTCTATAAGAAACAAACTTACGATTACACCAAAAAAGACAGTCCATAAGCCCATTGGTTTAGCTGAAAGACGTATATGACGCATTAATGTGGTCATCAAAGCTACGCAGATAACAGCACCAGAGCAATATAAAATTCCAAGCGGATTTAGCTCATTATTGGAAAAGTTCATATCTCCGTAATATGCGAAAAACACACCCAAAAAAGCTGTAAAGACTACTAGCCATCTTTGCCATGGTATTATTTCTTTTAACACCAATTTAGCTATAAAGAACGTAACGATTGGAGCCATGAAAAAGAATATGTAAATCTCGGGGATAGGCAAAAGAGCAAAAGCCGAACAACCACAAATAGCTCCTGTTATAGATAGAGAAGCAATAAAAAAAGCAAGTATCGTTTTCTTTAATATAAATTCTTTAAGCTCAATCCAATTAGCTTTTCTCATTAACAATACAGAGATTATAGTAATTCCTGTCATATTCAGAAAAACAATTTCTACAGGTGCGATTCCAGCTTCACTTAAAAGCTTTACAAAAACATCAGATATTGCGAAACAAGTCCATGCAGACAAAGCTAAAAAAAGACCTTTGTGCGAGCTCATAAAAATTGTTTCCTATTGTTATAAATCAATATTTTTCAAGTATTTTTACCAGAGCTTTCATAGCATCAGGCATTTTATTTTCAAAACGTAAATATTCATTAGTTACAGGGTGGGTAAATCCTAAAAGATACGCATGAAGAGCCTGCCCTACACAATCTTCTATCAATTGACGTTCTTCTTTTGAAAGTTTTGCTGTAAAAGCCTTTCTGTCGCCTCCATAAACTGGGTCGTTTACAAGAGAATAACCTTTTGAGGTCATATGAACTCTTATTTGATGAGTTCGTCCTGTTTCTAGTTTACATTCGATAAGGCTTGCATATGTTCCAAGCGTTTTTATCAGATTGTAATGAGTTATAGCGTCTCTGCCGCCTTTTTTCAAAACAGCCATTTTTTTTCTGTCAAAAGGACTGCGTCCTATTCTTCTTTCGATAGTGCCTTTTATGGGTTTTGGAATTCCCCAAACTATGGCTTTGTACTTCCTTTCCAAAGAATGTTCAGCAAATTGAGCTGACAGCCCCTTATGCACAATGTCGCTTTTAGCAACAACCATAATTCCGCTGGTGTCTTTATCAAGCCTGTGAACAAT
>DAOWDM010000231.1 GCA_030639035.1 Alphaproteobacteria bacterium | reverse complement strand
CCTGACCGCATGTTTTCAGTAAACAGTTTAAGGGGGCTTTAATGGTTGGTTACAGTATAAAAATTGACGGCAAAGAAGTTCAGAAGACTTTCCGAAAACTACGGAAAAAAGCTGAAAACTTAAAGCCTGTTTTTGATAACATCGGCTCTATGTTGGAAAGTTCAACAATTCATAATTTTGAAGCTGGAACTAATCCTGACGGCAAGCCTTGGAAGCATTCTTTAAGAGCGAAAAAAACAGACGGCAAAACTCTTGTAGATACAAGCAGGCTTATGGACAGCATTGTATCCAGAGCCTCTTCTGAAAGTGTAGAGGTTGGCACAAACGCTATTTATGCAGCCATTCATCAAATGGGCGGAAAGTGTGGAAAAGGTAGAAAAGTCAACATAACGGCAAGACCGTTTCTTGGTGTTTCTGCTGATGACAAGAGAGAAATTTCCGACATTTTTCGGTTTTTTCTTAAAGGAGCAATGGCATGATTGTTTCTGAGATAATTACCAAATTAAAAGCCATATCAGACTCTCCGCTTAAAAAAGTCGGTGGAGCTTTGGAATTTGCAGGCATTCAATCACAGCCTCCTGCACCTGCTGCTTTTGTAATTCCTGCCAGTGAAAATGCAGGAGAAAACAGACGGACAAACGGTGTTTCTCAAAAGGTTGCAACTCTGTTTTCTGTTGTGCTGATTTTGAAAACAACCAACGATAAAAGCGGTCTTTCTGCTGAAAGTTCTCTTGAAGAAATTCGTGGAAAAATCAGAGAGCAATTACTGGGCTGGCAACCGACAAATGAACATACAGACATTGAATTCGTCAGAGGCGAGCTTGTTGATATTCAGGCAGGACGTGTGTTCTGGCGTGATGAATTCAAGACAGAATATTTACTAACAGCTTAAGGATTAAAAACATGAGCGAAGGCGGACGTTACAAACGGGTAAACGGAGAAAGAATTCTGGTTGAAGAACCGACCAGAACAAAAGGCTCTGCTCAACCAGAACAAAAACCAACTGAAAAACCAACACCTAAGAAACCAAGAAAGGGTAAAAGGAAATGACAGGTCAACCTATTCATTTTAAGAAAAAGGCTCTTCTTCTTAAAAAAGAGACCACTTATGGAGAAGATTCCTCTCCTGCAGCAGCAGATGTTATCCGTGCAAATAATCTGAGCATTACTCCAATGGAAGCATCTGAAATCAACAGAGAGTCCGTTCAGCCGCACTTTGGTGCAGGCGATTTATGGCTGACAGGCAAGCATGTAACTATGGAGTTTGACTTAGAGCTTTCAGGTTCTGGGATTGCTGGATCTGCTCCTGCATATGCGTCGGCTTTACTTGCCTGCGGTTTAGCAGAAACCATTGTTACAGGAGAAGACACAATACAAGATTCTCCTGCAACAGGCAGTGGAACTCCAACAGGCTCATTTACATTTGCCAAAGGAGATGCTTTTACAGGCGATGCTGATCGTGTCGTAACTTTGGAATGTACAACTGCTGGAGCTTCAGGAACGGCAGCGTTTACAGTCTCAGCTCCTGCTGCAGGAACTGCTTCTGCTTATGAACAAACAGGCGTTGTTATGACTGACAGTGTGGCGTTTGCTTTGCCTGAAGATGCGACATTTACTCCGACTGTCGGTACTGATTTTGTTGTAGGAGATACTTTTACAATCAATCTTTACCGCCCTTGTGCTGAATATGACACGGTTTCTGGCAGTTTTGATTCCGCTTCTGTTTATTTTTATCAGGACAAAGTTCTGCATAAAATGACAGGTGTTCGGGGGAATATCACGTCCAAAATGTCTTCTAAAGAAGTACCGTCTTTGCATTTTTCAATTATGGGGATTTATGTTGATCCATCTGCATCAGCTTTGCCTGAGGTTGATTTTTCTTCATTCAAAGACCCGATAGTTCACAGCTCTGTCAATACGCCGACTGTTTCAGTTCATGGCTATTCGGCAATTCTTGAAAGTGCTGAGTTTGACTTTGGTCAGCAGGTTGCATTCAGACAGCGTGTAAATGATGAAGGTGTTGAAATCACAGACCGTGCTGGTTCAGGACGGCTTGTGATTGAAGAGCCTGAAATCGGCGACAAAGATTTTTATGCTCTTGTTGCAGCTCACACAAAAGATGCTGTCAAGATTGTTCACGGCATTACAAAGGGAAGCATTGTCGAGATAAATGCTCCAAAAGTACAGTTCGGCAAATTGAGTGTTTCCGAAGATGCAGGCAGGAGAATGCTTGAACTGCCAATGATACTGCACCCGAATTCAGGCAATGACGAGCTAAAGCTCACTATTCGTTAAATTAGGAGAATAAAAGATATGTCTCAATCATCAAAAAAGAGGAAGGTGAAATACCCTCAAGTAGAGTTAAAAACTTTGGAACCCATTAGAAAGAAAATTGTTGAACTAGACGCTTGCATACAAAGCCTTGAAAGGAAAATGAAGCATTGTCAGCATGATCAAATGTGTCTTTGGGAGGATTTAAACAATTTCCTGCCAACAGGGACGCTCCAAAATTCAGGCAATGACTAGCTAAAATTCATCATTCATTAAACTAGGAGAATAAAAATAT
>DAOWDM010000016.1 GCA_030639035.1 Alphaproteobacteria bacterium | reverse complement strand
TAACTCCTTCAAGGTCTGCCCCTTCAAGATTTGCATTCCAAAGAATAGCTTTTTCTTTTACAGCAAGCTCAACGCATTTTTTAATGCTTGTAGTTTCTGCTTCAAAAAGAACTTTTCCATCAATATCTTTTATTTCATAAGTCTTATTAAACAATCCCATAGAGTTTTTTCCTGTTATTTCTGCTTGTTAGCCATAGCGGCTTTAATCATAGCTTGAGCATTTGCGATTTTGGCAGCATCGGCTTCTTTTTTAACGGCTTCTTTTCCTTTAGACCTTAGGTTACAATCGTTTTTAATTTCATCACTTGAAAATATTGCATCTGTAAAATCAGCATCTTTTAAATCAGCACCTTTTAAGTTAGTGCCTTCAAGCCTTGCTTCTGCAAGGTTTGCTTCTTTAAAGTTGGCATAGTAAAGATTAGCTCCTGCAAGGTTGGTTTCTGCAAGGACTGCACCTTCAAAGTTAGCGTCTGTAGCATCAACTTTTTCAAGGTTAGCTTTTTCAAGATCAACTCCTTTAAGGTCTGCTTCAATAAGATTGCTTCCTTTAAGGATAGCATTTTTAAGGTTTGCTCCTTCAAGATTAGCCCCTCTAAGTTCTGCTCCTTCAAGATTAGCACCTGCAAGATCTACTCCTGCAAGGTTTGCTTCTTCAAGATTAGTTTTTTCTTTGACGGCTAGCTCAACGCACTCTTTAATGCTTTTTACTTTGTTTGATTTAAAAAGAACTTTTCCATCAGTATCTTTTATTTTGAAAGTCGCATCAAATAATCCCATAATGTTTTTCTCCTGTTATTTCTGCTTAGTCATAGCTGCAGCTTTAATCATAGCTTGAGCGTTTGCGATTTTTGCATCATCGGCAGCTTTTTTAGTGGCTTCTTTTCCTTCTTGAGATTTTCGCAGGCAATCTTTTTTAATTTCATCGCTTGAGAAAGCTGTGTAAGTGAAGTCTGCTCCTCCCATTTTTGCATTGTTTAGCTTTGCAAGTTTCAAATCTGCTTCAGTAAAGTCAGCATTTTCAAGGTTTGCTCCTTCAAAACTAACTTCTTGTAAATTTGCTTTCTTAAGGTTTGCTTTCTTAAGGTTTGCTTCTTCAAGATTTACCCATGCAAGATTTGCTCCTTTAATATTACTATCTTCAAGGTTTGCTTTCTTAAGGTTTGCTTTTGTTAGGTTAATGCTCCAAAGGTTTGCACCTTTTAAGTTTGCATTACAAAAATTAGCTCCCTCAGCATTAGCAAATGTAATATCTGATTCTGTAAGATTAGCCTTTTCAAGGCAGGCTGTTTCAAGGTTGGTTTTATAAAGGCAGGCATCTTTTAGGTTGGCATTTTTAAAGTTTACTCCTTCAAGATTAGCACAAATAAAACTAGTTCTTTCAAGGTTTGCCCCCTCAAGGTCTGCTCCACAAAAGTCAGCATTCCAAATAGCTGCACCTGCTAGGTTAGCTCCTTTTAGGTCTGCTCCAATAAAATCGGCTTCTTTAAGGTGAATTCCTTCTTTAACAGCAAGCTCAGCACATTCTTTAAGACTTTTCACGTTTTTTGATTTGAAAAGAATATTTCCATCAATATCTTTTATTTCATAAGTCTTATCAAATAATCCCATAGCGTTTTCTCCTGTTATTTCTGCTTGTTTGTCATAGCAGCTTTAATCATAGCTTGAGCGTTTGCGATTTTTTGTTTGTTTTCTCCTGCTTTAGATGCCCTGATGCAGTCTTCTGCTTTTTTATCATTTGAAAAATTTGCATCTGTGAAATCAGCACAATCCATTTTTGCATCATCAAAAACAACCCATTTAAGCTCTGCTCCTATAAATTCAGCTTCTTTAAGATTAGCTCCTTTGAGTTTTGCTGCTTCAAGATCAGCAGAAACGAGGCTTGCTTTTTCAAGGTCTGCTCCTTCAAAATTTGCTTGTAAAAGTTTTGTATATTTAAGATTTGCTTTTTTTAGGTTAGCTCCTTTAAGATGTGCTTTTTTAAGGTTTGCTCCTTTAAGATTTGCTCCTTCAAGACACGCTCCGTCAAAATTAGTTTCCCAAAGACCATATTTAAGATTTGCACCTTTAAGATTTGCTCCTTTAAGGTTGGCATTTTTAAGATATGCCCCTGCGAGATTAGCTTTTGCAAGATTGGCATTTTCAAGGTCAACTCCTTCAAGATCAGCCCCTGCAAGGCTAACTTTATTTTTAACAGCAAGCTCAACGCATTCTTTAAGACTGTTTGCTTTGTTAAAAAACTTGCCAGATTCAAAAGCAACTGCTCCTGCTCTGTTTCTTATCTGAAAAACTTGTGCCATTATTTTAATCCCTGTTATTTCTGCTTGTTAGCCATAGCAGCTTTAATCATAGCTTGAGCGTTTTTGATTTTTTCAGAATCGGTTTCTTTTTCTCCTTTAGACTTTTGGATACAATCGTTTTTAATTTCATCACTTGAAAATATTGCATCTGTAAAGTCAGCACCTTTTAAATTAGCTCCTTTAAGGTATACTTCTTCAAGATTCGCTCCTTCAAAGTTGGCTTCTTTAAGGTTGGCTCCTTTTAAACTGGTTCTAATAATTGTAGTATTAAAATTTGTATTTTTAAGATTTGCTCCTTCAAGATTTGCATTCGGACAGTATGCTCCTCTAAGGTCAGCTCCTTCAAGGTTTGCTTTACAAAGATTTGCTCCTCTAAGATCAGCCTCTTCAAGGCTAACCTTTTTTTTAACAGCAAGCTCAATGCATTCTTTAAGACTGCTAACTTTATTTGATTTGAAAAGAATATTCCCATCAATATTTTTTATTTTGTAAGTTTTATTAAATAATGACATTGCGTTTAGCCTCAGCTTTTTCTAATCCAAACTCATAATAAAGTATTTTTGTTGTTTTGTCTATTGTTTATATACATCGATTAGTTGCAATGATGTTTTTATTATTTTTGGCTTGCTGTGCCACGTTTTTCTATTAGTTCCTCTACCATAGCGATGCTGTCAACAGTTCCTACGTGATACCATTCGCCGTCATGTGGCATACAATGCAGTCGTCCTGATTCTATGGCTTTGTCGTAAATGAGATTTAAGGAAAAACTACCTTCTGGAGTATTCTCAAAAACACGAGGATTAATTATCTGCACTCCAGCAAACAAATATGGAGCAACTTCTCTTTTCAGTCTTCTTCTTGGAGTGCCTTTTTTGTCAAGAATAAAATCTCCTTTACCTTCATAGCCAAAAGCATTTACTACAGGCTGAAGTAATAAAAGCACGTCCATTTTTTCATCGTTCCATATATCAGCCAGCCTTTGCAAGGCTGATGCGGGACCATTAAACCATAAAATATCACTGTTAATTGCAAAAAATGGAGCATCTCCCAATAACGGCAGAGCTTTTTTTACTCCTCCTCCTGTTTCAAGAAGAGTGTCTTCCTCTGAAAAAGCAATATTTAAATCATTTCTGCCGTTCATATGATTGCGGATTTTATCTCCAAGATGATGAATATTAATAACACATTCATTGATTCCTATCTCAGCCACTCTATCTATTGCACGGTCAAGCAGGCTTCTCCCTGACACTTCTACAAGTGGTTTGGGAATCTTGTTAGTAAGAGGACGCATTCTTGTTCCAAACCCTGCGGCAAGAAGCATGGCTTTGTTTGGAGTAAGCATATTGTTTTTTTCTTTCATTAACAGCACCTTATACGTTAGGAATTTTCCTTGCATTTTCAGGAATATAGCAATCAATCCACTCTTTTATTTCAGATAACACTGGGTTTTCAAAAGACACATCAAGCAGTCGCCAAAGTCTTGGAATATGCTCTAAATAAACAGGTTTTTTATCACGCACACAAAGTCGTGTAAAAATGCCGATGACTTTGCAGTGTCTCATTGCTCCAAGAACTGCCCACGAATCATCAAAAGCCTTAATATCCATATCAGAAAAAGCCTTTAAGTAACGATTACGCATTTCTGCAATGATTTCAGTAGAAATATCTCGTCTTGCATCTTCTAAAAGAGACATAACATCATATGTAACAGCTCCATGAATCCCGTCTTGAAAATCTAAAAGTCCACAAGATTTTGTTCCGCTTCGTCCTGCAATAGTCATAAGATTGTCAACGTGATAATCTCGTAAAACCATAGTTTCAGGTACATTGCGAGCAACAGGAAGTAGTTTTTTCCACAATTTTATATACTCGTCTCGTGCTTCTTTCGGAGTAGGTTTTCCGAAAATCGCTGGCATATACCAATCTGGCAACAAACCTACTTCTGTAAGAAGTTTATCATCATCATAATAAGGCAGTGATTTTGGAATTGCCTGTTCTGTTGGCAGCTTGTGAAGCTCTATAAGTACATCTATTGCAAGCTGATAAAGCTCTTCCTCATTACCACCGTTTGCAAGGTGTTTTGTGAATGTATTATCTCCAAAATCTTCAAGCAGTAAAAATCCTGCTTCAACATCTTCAGCCATAATATGCGGAGTACTGAAACCTAACTTTTCAAGATGTTTAGCAATTAATATAAAAGGTCTAACATTTTCCATCGGAGGCGGTGCGTTCATAAGAACAGCCCTCTGATTTCCAAGCTTTAAACGGTCATAATTTCTAAAAGAAGCATCGGCTGCAAGCAGATTACGCTCTGCTTTTCCCCAACCATGTTTAGATAAAAAACTGTTAATAGCTTTGATACGTTCAGGCATAGATTTTTCCTAATATTTAGACTGTATTTTATTTATACGTTTTTCCCATTCAGGAGGAACGATAAACTCTGCTGTTCTGGAATTTTTTTCATCTGTCATTATTAAAGACAGCTTCAAATGTTTTCTTGAAAGATACTCCCCTAAATTTTCAGCCCACTCTATAAGAGATATACCGTCAAAAAAAGCGTCTTCTATTCCAAGCTCCAAAGCTTCCTCTGGACACTTTATGCGATACATATCAAAGTGCCATATAGTATCATTTTTAAGAGTATCATACATCTGCACAAGGGTAAATGTAGGGCTGGGGACTTCCTCTTCCTCTCCGCAAAGTGTTCGTATAAAAGAACGTGCAAGAACAGTCTTTCCAACACCAAGAGAGCCATCTAACGCAATTATGTCTCCAGAAACAACTACTGTCGCAAGCTCTGCACCAAGACGCATTGTTGCCTGCTCATCAACAAGCTTTATGGAAATTGTTTTATATATACTCATGTCTTTTTAAAAATACTCTTTTATTTTATAGCTGTTTAAAACGAAATACGGCAATCTCTCAATTATAAAAGATTGCCGTGCTTCACTTAAAGTTCATTCGTGATGACTTAAAAGAATTAGTCTTTCACAACTTTTTTCGGCAAATCCAGTTTAATATGCAACTCTTTCAGTTGTTCTTGTGAAACATTTGACGGGGCTTGCATAAGCAAATCCTGTGCCTGCTGATTCATTGGGAAAGCTATCACTTCTCTGATATTAGGCTCATCTGCAAGCAGCATGACAATACGGTCAATACCTGGAGCAGAACCGCCGTGAGGAGGAGCTCCGTATTTGAAAGCATTAAGCATACCGCCGAATTCTTTTTCAACTACATCATTTGAATAGCCTGCAATTTCAAAAGCTTTGTACATAATATCTAAACGGTGGTTTCTGATAGCACCTGAAGAAAGCTCTACACCATTGCATACAATGTCATACTGATAAGCTAAAATATCAAGCGGGTCTTTAGTTTCAAGTGCTTCCATTTCTCCTTGAGGCATTGAAAATGGATTGTGGCTGAAGTCAATTTTTCCAGCTTCTTCATTGAATTCAAACATTGGAAAATCAACTATCCAGCAGAAATCAAATCTGTTTTTATCAATAAGTTCAAGCTGTTCACCTATTCTAGTTCTAGCTTCACCTGCAAATTTTTCGGCTTTTTCTTTTGTCGCACAAACAAAGAATACGGAATCGCCTGTTTTTACACCTGAAATTTCACAGATTTTGTTGATTCTTTCCTCATCAAGCCTTTTGGAAATGCCTTTAGTTCCTGCTTCTGCAAAGTTTATATAGGCAAGTCCGCCCATTTCCTGCTCGCACGCCCAGTCATTCAGCTTGTCATACCAGCTTCTAGGTTTTGTTGAAGCTTTTGGAGCAGGAACAGCAATAACTACCGCACCTTTTTCAATGCTGCTTGCGAACAAACCAAAATCTGAACCACGGAACGCTTCGGTAACATCAGAATTTATAATAGGGTTTCTAAGGTCAGGCTTGTCTGAACCATATTTCAGCATAGCTTCTAGGTAAGGAATGCGAGGGAAAGGAGTTTTAGTTACTTCACGACCGTTGCTGAACTCTTCAAACACGCCTGCAAGCACTGGCTCGATAGCTTCAAAAACATCTTCTTGAGTTGCAAAAGCCATTTCAAAATCAAGCTGATAGAACTCACCTGGAGACCTGTCTGCACGGCTATCCTCATCACGGAAACAAGGTGCTATCTGGAAATAACGGTCAAATCCTGACACCATCAAAAGCTGTTTGAACTGCTGTGGAGCTTGCGGCAAAGCATAGAACTGCCCTGGGTGTAAACGGCTTGGAACAAGAAAATCTCTAGCACCTTCTGGACTGGAAGCTGTAAGAATAGGAGTTTGATATTCAACAAAATCCTGCTCAATCATACGCTTGCGAACAGATGCAATAACTTTGCTACGTAACAGAATATTATTATGCAGTTTTTCACGGCGGAGGTCTAAAAAACGGTATTTTAATCTTAAATCTTCTGGAAAATGCTGAGTTCCTGCAACTTGAATTGGCAAAACTTCAGCGTTTGATAAAACCTCAGCTTCTTCTACTGCAAGTTCTATTTTACCTGTAGGAAGCTTAGGATTTATCAAGTCTCCAGTACGTTCAACGATTTTGCCTTTTACACTTATTACGCTTTCCACTCGTACATCTTCAAGAACTTTAAATACAGGGCTGGATACGTCAAGCACACACTGCGTAATTCCATAATGGTCTCTTAAGTCAATAAAAAGCAGATTTCCATGGTCTCTTTTACTATGTACCCAGCCTGAAAGGCGGACTTCTTTGCCAGTTGAATCTACTCTTAACTGATTACAATTATGAGTTCTGTAACAATGCATGAACTTTCCTTTGATAAAAACTATAAAACCGTTAGTACATAGGTATAGCTAAATATAAAATAAAAGCCAATGCTAAAAGACAAGCTTTCTCTTGTACATGTTCTAAACTGTGTGTATTTTCTATTTATGATATTTATTTCAGATACAAAAACTCTTTCAGACTTCTGCGATACTGTCTCAGGCTCTGATTTCATATGTGTTGACACCGAATTTATACGGGAAAAAACCTATTGGTCGCAGCTTTGTCTTATACAAGTCGCAGATAAAGACAACAGTGCGTGCATTGACCCATTGGCCGAGGGAATAGATTTAGCTCCATTTCTCAAGCTTATGCAGAATCCTGATGTACTTAAAGTTTTCCATTCTGCTCGTCAGGATATTGAAATATTTTTTAATATGACAGGAGCTATACCAACTCCGCTATTTGATACTCAAGTTGCAGCGATGGTTTGTGGTTTTGGAAACTCAATCGGGTACAAAAATCTTGTCAATAAACTAACAAATATAGAGCTGGATAAAACTGCACGATTTAGCGACTGGGCAAGACGACCTTTAACCGAGAAACAACTTTCATACGCTATTTCTGATGTTACTCATCTTCGTGTTGTTTATAAAAAACTCAGAAAACAGTTGGAAAAAAGTGAGCGTTATTCTTGGTTAAAAGAAGAAATGGCTGTTCTTACGACTCCTGAAACGTACATAAACGACCCTTATAAAGCATGGGAAAAAATAAAAACTTATTCTCAGAAACAGCAATTTTTAGCAATTTTAAGAGAAGTAACGGCTTGGCGTGAAAAAGAAGCACAAAATAAGGACTGCCCTCGAAAACGCATTGTTCGTGATGAAGTTCTTGTTGAAATAGCCTCAAACACTCCAGCAACGACTGAAGAGTTGGCAAGAATAAGAACTATGTCAAAAGGCACAGCAGAAGGTCGTTATGGAAAAGCTTTGCTTGAAGCTGTCGACAAAGGGCTTAATCTGCCAAAAGAAGAATGGCCTAAAAAACCAAAAAATAAGAAAAAACCAGCTGGAAATGCCTCTGTTGAAGAACTGCTTAAAGTTCTTTTAAAGATTAAGTGTGAGGAACATAAAGTTGCCCCACGTCTTATTGCCTCTGTAAGTGATTTGGAAAAAATAGCAGCCTATAACAAGCCTGACGTGCCTGCATTAAAAGGCTGGAGAAAAAAACTTTTCGGCAACGATGCTATTAAATTAAAAAACGGACAAATTGCTTTGTCATATGATGTAGAAAACATGTGTACTAAAATAACTGAGATTGGTTAGAAAATTTGCTGCTAAAAACACCACTCTGCTGTCGTCTTCCTCCCTACTTGTCATACTCGAAATTTTAATTTTGGGTATCCAGTCTTTCTTAAAAAGATTCTGGATTCCCAATCCTGTGGCTTGAGAATAACATGGTGCTGTATAAAAAATTGTGTCTCTAATCCAAATTTTTCAGCACTTCTCGGACTAGATGCACTGTTATTTTCTTTTTTGAAGACAAGGCTAGAGCATCTGATTTTTCAACAATCATTTTAGCAGTAGCAAAAGAACGCTCCATATTGCGTAAAAGAAAGCTAATAACTTCCTTTCCGACTCTTATTTGACGGTCAGAAAACAGTTTTACTAAAACAGCCGATATAAGAGCATCATCTGGAGGATATATTTCTACAATTGGAATAGTAGAAAGACGAGACCGTAAATCTGGTAACTTTACATTCCAACGAGCTGGGGGCTTTCTTGCAGTCAGCAGTAAAAAACCACCATTTTCTTTTATTGCATTAAAAAGATGAAATAAAGCTTCTTCATCTATCGGTTCTTCTGAGACTTCAACAGCAATATTTTCAGATTGTTTCAGCAGTTTAGGCACTGCATCTAAAACAAGCTCTGTGCTTTGAATAATCGATGTGTTTTTTCCTGCTTTTGTTTTAAAAACATGAGCCAAGTGGCTTTTCCCGCAACTTTCTTCACCATATATAGCTAGTGCAAAAAAAGACCAGTCAGGATATTTATCCAGCCAGTTTACAGCTTCTTCATTGCTTGGAGCAACAAGAAAGTCTTCCAATCCAAAAGCTGAACGATGACCAAGTGCCAGTGTCAGCTGGTTATTTTTTATCATTCTTTTTCCGACTGATTGTCTGTTTTTTCTTATTACTTATGCCTTTGGAATAGAGAGGGCTTTTCATATATTCACTTAAAGCAAACCTTACAAGCACTCCTATAACAGCAGCTACTGGAACAGCGATTAAAACTCCTAAAAAACCAATTAACGAACCACCTGCAAGCAGTGCAAATATCAGCCATATGGGGTGAAGTCCGACATGATTC
This sequence comes from Alphaproteobacteria bacterium, assembly GCA_030639035.1. Classification (GTDB taxonomy): domain Bacteria; phylum Pseudomonadota; class Alphaproteobacteria; order DAOWDM01; family DAOWDM01; genus DAOWDM01. The sequence continues at coordinate 14,002 of DAOWDM010000016.1, read as the reverse complement.
CCTACAAGTTTTGGCGTAAGAAAATTGCCTTCCATAACTTGCCCTATCAGAAACACTAACGCCACCATACCAACAGATGATATATCTGAAAATTGAGCCAAAGCTAGCCCTATACTTACTGTCATGCCAGCAATACAGCCTACATAAGGAACAAAAGAAATCATTCCTGCACACAAGCCTATAATAAGCCCCATATCAAGACCTACAAGGGTTAAACCTATGCCGTAAAAAACACCAAGTATCAAGCATACAGTTGCCTGTCCACGAATAAAGCCTGCAAGAATCTTGTCTATTTCATAAAACTGTTTGCGAATGACATCTGCTTTGTCTCTTGGAAGCCAAGAATCAACTTTTGCAACCATTTTGTCCCAGTCCCGCAAAAAATAAAATGTAACAATCGGCGTGATAAGAACTAGAGACAGCAAGCTGAAAACAGCCATTCCTCCGCTCAACAGGCTACCTAAAAAAGCTGCCAGCCATTTTACAGTTTCTCCTGCAAGCATACTTGCTTTCTCTGTAAGACGAGCTACATCTTCTTGAGGCAGGCGTGATTTCGCAAGCTCTATTAATGGCTGTGTTTTTTCCCATAGAGCATCACAATACATAGGAATACGAGATGCAAAATCTGCCACCTGACTATGTAGAATAGGAATCAAAATTAAAAATGCAATAATAACAACAAAAATAACTCCTGCTGTAATTATAGAAGTTGCAAGAGTCCTAGAAGCTCCCCATTTTTCCAATTTATCTACAATAGGGTCAATGAAATAAGCCAAAACTATGCCTACTACAAAAGGCAAAAGCATGCTGTGCAGCATATAAAGCAGTCCTGCAAAAACAAGAAAGCTTATCAGCCAGAAACTAATATGCTGTTGTTTCGTCAAATCAACAATCCTTTTTCAAATTATCTTGAAGGCTGTAAAATCCAGTATCCATCTGCATGTTCAAGGACAAAATCATGTTTTGCAATGGTTGAAATCAACCGCCCTATACTGCCAGAAAAAGAGATTTTCACCTGAACCATATCACGTTTCATAGCCTGAAGCTCATAACTGCTTACAAGGTTTATATTATCGAGCTGTTTACGCACATCAATCCAATCAGATAAAGAATTAACAGGCACCATAACAACAAGTTTTGAAGCTATATTAAACTGTATTACTTCAGTTTGTTTCCATCGGTCTTCTATTTCTTTCACTATCTCTTTAACAGCAAAGGAAAAGTCTTTTTTTAAATTGCCATCTTCTTTTCTGTTGATGCTAACAACAGCCTGCTCCTCTAAGGTCTTTCCAAATCGTTTAAGTATTATTTCGATTCTTGGTTCGATTCCTCTTACAAGAGATGCTTCTGCTGTATAGACTGTTTTAACTTCATAATGTTTTGCTATTTTGCTTATTGCCCGAGGGTTCATTCTCAAAGCCTGTTCTGCACTAATAGTGCTAATATCTGCAAGGTCTCCAAAAGGAACAATAATAGGCACAAGACCTGCGTCGAAAGAACTTGTTGCCCACGTAGCAAGCCATGGGTTGTTTTCCTCCCATAACAAAGGGACTGCTTCTGACCATGTTCTAAATAGTGGCAAAATTAGAACTGGTTCACTTTTGTTTTCCGTAAAGGCTATTCCTTCTGCACGAAGAGCTTTTTTAATAGCTTTTGGCTTAAAACGGATAGTCAAAGAAGCAATATACCGAACAGCGGAACTTTTTTCAGAACTAACTACAACGTCTTGGACAAGCTCAACAATTTCAGCTTCTGCTGGTTCTGGCAAATACGGTAAATCGAATTTTGCTGTAAGACGTTCAAAAACCAATCTCAAGGCTTTTTGCTGTCCTTCAAACATAGCCTGCTTTCTAGCTTCAGATGCTGTTTTAGCTGTTATATCGACTCTTATATTATGAACAGTAAACAGCTCATCAGTTGCAGATGCACGAACTGGCAGCGATAAAGCAAACACCAGAAAAACAGTAACAATCAAGCTCTGAAAAGCTCTTTTAAAAGTAATATTTCTATAAAACATTAAAAGCCTATCAGCCTGTTATTTCAATTTCACTAAAGAAAAAAGCAATTTCAGTCGCCGCATTTTCAATTGAATCAGAACCATGAACAGAATTAGCTGTTACAGACTCTGCATATTCAGCCCGAATCGTACCTTCATCAGCAGCAGCTGGATTAGTTGCCCCCATAACCTCACGATAAACAGCGATTGCATCTTCGCCTTCCAGCACCTGCACAACAACAGGACCTGTCAACATGAACTCAACAAGGCTATTGTAAAAAGGGCGTTCTTTATGAACAATATAAAAATTCTGAGCCTGCTCTTTGGAAAGAAGAATGCGTTTTTGTGCAATAATGCGAAGTCCAGCATCTTCTATTTTAGCATTGATTTTGCCTGTAATATTACGTTTAGTAACATCTGGTTTTATGATTGAAAAAGTGCGTTGAATAGCCACTTGTAGCTCCTGACAAATAAAAAAGTTTCTTGCCTAATAACTTTACCTATAAAGATTCTAAATAACGAGACTTTTTTTGAAAAACATTGTCAAAATGTTCTAAAAAACAGATAGACTCTAGAATCCAGCAAATTCTTCAATCACGGCTTTATAAACATCACGTTTGAATGGGGTTATATATTCAAGAACCTTTGACGGCTCTACCCATTTCCAGTTTGAAAATTCAGGGTATTTTGTATTTAAATTTATGTCCTCGTCTTTACCGACAAAACGCATTAAGAACCATTTTTGTTGCTGACCTTTGATTTTTCCGCCGAATTTTTTTACTACATCATCTGGAAAGTCATAAGAAAGCCACTTGCTACTTTCAGAAATCATTTCTATCTGAGTAATGCTGGTTTCTTCTTTAAGCTCTCTTAATGCAGCTTGTTTAGGATTTTCCCCCGCATCGATTCCACCTTGTGGCATTTGCCATGCGGACGGACGAACATCGTTTCTTTCAGCAACAAACACTTTGCCGTTGCTGTTGATAAGCATAATTCCTACACATTTTCGGTAATTGTTCATACTTATTCTGTAACGATTGCAGATACAGGAGCAAACAGAACTCTTTTTGCACCTGCCCCATCACCGTGTTTTTTATCAAACTCTTCATCAGAGAGCTTAAACTGTCTTACCCAGTCATTAATTGCATGAAATGAAACAGGCAGAACGGTTGATATCCCTATAGCTTGTCCATTGTATTTTGCTAAATCTTTCAGATATTTAAGGCGGGCATCAATAGAAATTCTTTGTTTTTTCTCATCAACAAATATATCTGCTACAGCATGAGCAAGCTTAGTGTCTTGATTAATATTTATAGCCGAGCCTTTGCATGTATCAACATAAACCAGCCCTCGTTTTTTCAATTCTTTCATTATAGGGAGCATATGAGAAGGAGAATTAGCAAATTTTTCGCCCATATATCCTGTAACTCCAATATATCCGCTAGCTCTGCTTAAAACAAAATTCAATCTTTTTAAGTTGTCTTCTTTTGAAAGAAGAGTAAGAAGCGTATATGGACCTGAATCCATTGCTGGGAATTGTTTTGATTCCAAAGGAAGGTCGATAAGAACCTCATGCCCTGCAGTGCGAGCCTGCTTTATCAGCTCTTTCAGGTTTTTCGCATATGGGCTGAATGATAAAGTAACCTCAGAAGACAAAACTTCTATAGCAACTTTAGTTGCTTGCTCATCAATCCCAAGCCCCATAATAATTATAGCCAAACGAGGATTTGCCTGATTGCCCTTGAAAGGTCTTGCATAAGCTTGCCATGGAAGTTTTCCGTCCAAACTAATTTTTGGCAGAAAACCGCCTTTGATTCTTTGCTGAAGTTCAGGAAGAGGGGCTTCTATAAGAGCTTGCAACCCTGCCTTTTTAAATGACTTTAAAGCTTGAAAGCTTGGCATATCCCTTACAATCTCTTCCATACTAAGAAAAGGAATAACAGGTTCTTTTAGTATTGGTTTTCTTGCTTCCAAAACCTCGACTTCTTTTTTCTGAGGTTCTGTTTTTAGAGTGGCTTTTTTAGCCTTTTCTGCATCTGATATTTTTTTATGCTGCTCAGGATTTTTCTCTTTGGAAGTCTCGACAGGAGGAGTAAGTAACGGCTTTTTCAAATGCTTGATACTCCTTCTAGGAGGCATTTCCATAACAATACGCGGAGAAAGGTTTTTTCCTTCTAAATATTTATTATCATCTGAACTGGAAACAAACAGATAACTGCCAATTGCAATTACAGCCAAAACAAGCACAGCAGAAAAAATGATAATGTATTTTTGTATTTTTACATTATATGAATCTGCATTAGATGAATCGGGTTCTTCTTCAAAACTTAAATCGAATTCACTCGATTCATCTATATTTTTTTCTTCGTCATATGACATAAGTTCTAGCCATTAACAGCCTTGCGATACAAAGAAAGCCCACGTATCAAGTCATATGCTCTCAAAAGCTGATAATCTTCAGGCTTTTCTTCCACATTTGACTCGTCTAATAAAGCATCAGAAGAATCTTTTTTAGATTTTTTAGATTTTTTAGCTTTCTTCTTTTTCTTAGATTTCTTATCTGAATCTTTTTTGTTGCTTTCTCCATTATCAAGAGCATTACGCAAGTTAGCCTCACTGCGTTTATATAAAGAATCATAATATTCCACATGAGCAGGCTTTACTTCAATATCAGGCTCGATACCTTTTGCCTGAATAGAACGACCTGAAGGCGTATAATAACGTGCTGTAGTCAAACGCATCGCACCATGACCAGGTAACGGCATAATTGTTTGAACAGAACCTTTACCAAACGTTTTAGTCCCAATCAAAACAGCTCTTCCATGGTCTTGCAAAGCTCCAGCTACGATTTCCGATGCAGAAGCAGAACCGTCATTTATAAGAACAACTATAGGAAGCCCGTTTATAACATCTCCATTATGAGCATTGTAACGCTGAGTATCATTAGCTTTTCTGGAGCGAGTAGAAACAATTTCACCCTGCTCAAGGAAAAGATCAGAAACTGCAATCGCTTGATCTAACAATCCGCCTGGATTATTTCTTAAATCAAGCACGAAACCTGCAAGGTCATCGCCTATTTCTTCCTTAATTAGAGACACAGCTTTTTTAACGCTTACATCAGTGTTTTCATTGAATGATGTTATACGGATATATCCAACATTTTTTTCCGTATTAGAACGAACTGAACGTATTTTAATAATTGCCCGTGTGATAGTTACATCAAATGGTTTTTTTCCTTTGCGACGAATTGTGATTTCGATTTTTTTCCCTACAGTTCCACGCATTTTATCAACAGCTTGGCTCAAAGTCAGCCCAAGAACTGGCTCGCTGTCAAGATGAGTAATATAATCCCCTGGTTTAATTCCAGCTCTGTATGCAGGAGTATCATCAATCGGAGAAATGACTTTTACATATCCGCTTTCCATCGTAACTTCGATTCCAAGTCCGCCAAACTGTCCGCTTGTCTGAACCTGCATGTCATCAAAATCTTTTTTGTTCAGATAAGACGAATGAGGGTCGAGAGAAGTAAGCATACCGTTAAGAGCAGCTTCAATTAGCTTTTCTTCCCCGATTTCTTCAACATAATCCTGTCTTGTGCGTTCAAACACGTCCCCAAACAGGTTTAATAGTTGATATATATCTGTTTTACTGCTGTTTTTCTGAGCCGCCAAAGACGGGGCTGGCATCATAATCAACGTTGCTGAAAAAACTGCTGCTATAAAAAACTTAATAATCATCTGTTTGCCTTAACGTTATTTGCCACCAACCATGGCAAAGGATTAATAGGGTGTCCATTCCGACGCAGCTCAACATATAGTTTGGGCTGACCTTTTTTATTCATTCTTCCTACTGGTTCTCCTGCAAGCAGTTTTTGTCTTACGACACTATTAATCTGCTCCATTCCAGCTAGTAGTGTATGATAACCGTCTCCATGCTCAATAATCAAGAGTTGTCCGTAACCTCTAAAAGGTCCAGAGAATAAAACCGTTCCATCATAAGGAGCAATAACCTGTGCTCCTACTCTAGTTTTTAACGTTATTCCCTTTGCATGTATACCAGTTCTAGAGACTTTTCCATATTTTTCTATTATTTTACCTCTAGCAGGAAAAGGCATCGTTCCTTTAGCCTTAACAAAAGAGCCAGTTTTCACTCCTGCTGGTCGTTTATGAGAAAGCAGTACAGCAGCACTTTTTTTAGCTGTTTCATCAGCTTTTTCCGCAGCTTCTTCAGCTTCTCTAGCCTTTTCAGCTTTTAGTGCCGCAATTTCTCGAGCTTCTTTCGTAGCTAAGTTCATTGCTTTTAGAACAGCAAGTTTTTTTGCACGTTCAGCTGCGATTCGGGCTTCTTTTGCTTCTTTTCTTGCTTTTTCTGCCTGTTTTCTTGCTATTTCAATCTGTCGCTTACGTTCTTCTTCCAGTTTTACTAACAAATCCCTAATGTCATCAGCTTCTTTGGCAAGTTGTCCCATTCTTTTTTTTGTTTCTATTGTTTTTTTCTCGAATCGCTTTTGCATGAATGTTTTTTTCTGAAACAGCGTATGCAGATTTTTATGCTCATTATCCATTTTACTAGCAATATGGGATATTTTTGCATGTTGAGAATGAACGGCAGCTTTTAGGCTTTTGAGAACATTAAGATCGAGTCTTAAATCTTCTGCGGCTCTTTCTATTTGTGGAACGGCTGCTCTCATCAATATTGCACTGCGTATTGTATCTACTGGAGTAGAGGGCTGAGCAATCAAGGCTTCTGTTGGTCTCCATGCAAGATTTTCCAACGCTGCTAGAATATTTATTAATTGTTTATTTCGATACTCCAGTTTTTTAAGGAGTTTGTTTTTTTGTTTGTGCAGTTTTGAGAGTTGTTTTTCTAATTCTGAAAGAGTTTCTTCATATTCCTGAACTTTATGAGCAACCGCAATCATTTCTTTTTGGATTTTAAGAACGGCTTTGGTTGCGGTTTTGGTTTTCTGCTTTAAACGCAAATGCTCGTTATGTTTTTTTTCAAGAGCTTTCTCTACTTGTTTAAGGTAGGCTTTATCAGGCGTACCTATAGCCGAAGCAGTGCCTATAGACACTGCAACAGTGTATAAAAGAATGATTACAAGCAGAAAATACCGCAAATTATCTCTCTAAAATTGATTTACCAGTCATTTCTTCAGGCTTTGGCAATTCCAGCAGTTCAAGAAGAGTCGGAGCTATATCTGCGAGTCTGCCATCTTTTATGCTGTTAATATTTGTCGGAGCGTTGACGAGAACAGCAGGAACACTACCCACGGTATGAGCCGTATGAGGACCTCCTGTTTTTGGGTCTTTCATCATTTCACAGTTTCCATGGTCAGCTATAATAAGCATGACAGCGTTTGTTTCTTTAACTGCATTTTCCAACCGCTCCAAACATTCATCTATGGTTTCCACAGCCTTTACAGCAGCTTTCATTATTCCAGTATGCCCCACCATATCACCATTGGCAAAGTTGACTATTATCAGGTCAAACTTATCTGAACGAATAGCTTTAGTTAGTTTTTCTGTTATTTCAGGTGCAGACATTTCTGGTTTAAGGTCATAAGTGCTGACTTTTGGACTTGGGATAAGTATGCGTTCTTCACCTTTGAATTCGTCTTCTTTTCCGCCGTTAAAGAAAAATGTTACATGAGCATATTTTTCCGTTTCAGCAATACGAAGCTGAGTCTTTCCATTTTCTGAAACAATCTGCCCAAGAATATTATTAAGAGGAGTTGATGAAAACAAAACCTTTAAAAAACTGTTGTGTTTAGAAGAATATTCCGTAAGTCCAGCACAGGTAGCAAAGGAAACCCTACGCTCTAGTTTAAATCCGTCAAAATCAGGGTCAGCCAAAGCAGATGTAATTTCTCTTGCTCTGTCAGATCTGAAATTAGCCATTAAAAAACCGTCGCCGTCATTCATTCCCTTGTAGCCTGCAATAACAGTCGGCAAAACAAACTCATCATATGTTTTTTTCGCATAAGACTGCTCAATTGCCTTAATAGGGTTTGGGGCAGTTAAGCCTTTGCCGTCAACAATAGCATCATAAGCTTTGCTAACACGCTCCCAGCGGTTGTCTCTGTCCATTGCATAATAACGCCCCGACACAACAGCTACGCCAATGTTTGGCGAACGTATATCAGCAAGAAGCCTGTCTACAAAGCCTTTGCCAGAATCTGGAGGAGTATCCCTGCCGTCTAAGAAAGCGTGTATTGCTACAGGAATGCCTGCATCTGCAATAATATGAGCCAGTGCTAGAATATGCTTTTGATGAGAATGAACTCCGCCTGTAGACACAAGCCCCATCAAATGACAAACGCCTTTTGTCTGCTTTAATTTATGTATGAAATCTTTTAGTTCTTCATTATCAGCAAGAGAACCATCGGCAACAGCCGCATCAATGCGAGGCAAATCCTGCATTACAATACGCCCTGCTCCGATGTTTGTATGACCGACCTCGGAATTTCCCATTTGACCTTCAGAAAGACCTACATCAAGACCTGATGTTTCAATAAGCGAATTAGGGCAGTTTTCTACCAGCCTGTCCCACACAGGAGTCTTTCCAACTGCAATAGCATTATCCGCTGTTGCTTTGCGATGACCCCAACCGTCTAAAATACACAAAACAACAGGACGTTTCTTTTCAATATTTGACACTTAATTCTTTCCTTGAAAAACTATAATATATCTATTGTTTTATCAGGCTTTTCAAAAAATGGAAACTTAATTAAAGTATAGCATTTATTATAAAGTCGCCTCTAAAGCCTTTAGCTCATAAAGAGCTTCCATAGCTTGTTTTGGTGTCATTTCGTCGGGATTTATTTCTTTTAAAGCTTCTTTTAATTCAGATGACTGCGATTCTGTAATTATTATTTGTTCTTTTGCTGCAATAAATAAAGGCAAATCATCAGCTAATTTTGTAATTGCTGAGGACTGCTCTCCTGTCTCAAGAGATTCAAGCACCTTTTCTGCTCTAATTACAACATTTTTAGGAAGTCCTGCAAGTTTTGCAACGTGAATACCATAAGAACGGTCTGCTGAACCTGAGCCTATTTCATGCAGGAAAACAACGTCTCCGTGCCATTCTTTGACTCTCATGCAGTGCAGGGAAAGATTTTCTAATCTTGAAGCAAGCGTTGTTAGCTCGTGATAATGAGTAGCAAATAATGTTCTGCAACCGTTTATTTCATGCAGATGCTCAACTACAGCCCATGCTATTGACAGTCCGTCAAATGTAGCAGTTCCTCGTCCTATCTCATCAAGAATAACTAAAGAACGTTCCGTTGCCTGATTTAGAATCACAGCCGTTTCAACCATTTCAACCATAAATGTAGAGCGACCTCTTGCAAGGTCATCAGCAGCACCTACACGGCTGAACAGCCTGTCTACAGCTCCGATATGGGCTTTACCTGCAGGAACATAAGAACCCATTTGTGAAAGTATAGCTATCAGTGCATTTTGGCGTAAAAACGTGCTTTTACCTGCCATATTAGGACCTGTAACAAGCCATAAACGTTTATCTGTGTCATTCCCGTTTTTCCCAAGAATACAGTCGTTTGATACAAAAGAACTTTCTAAATCAGCTTCTAACGCTGCTTCTACAACAGGGTGTCTGCCGTCTTTGATTTCAAATGCTAGGCTTTTATCAATAACAGGGCGACAATATCCTTTTTTAACCGCAAGTTCTGCCAAAGAAGAAGAAACATCAAGAACCGCCAAAGAGCGTGCTGCTGTTGCAATTTCTTCTGAACGGCTAAGGACTTCTTTAACCAAGTCGCTGAAAATCTGCAATTCAAGAGCTAAAGCCTTTTCAGCAGCTCCACGAATACGGTTTTCCAACTCTGACAGCTCAACGGTAGTAAAACGTACGTTGCTTGCCATAGTCTGCCTGTGAATGAAAGCAGAACCTTCACTCATCAATTTATTTCCATGACGGGAAGGCACTTCAATAAAATAGCCCAGCATATTGTTAAAGCGTATTTTTAAGGAAGAAACGCCTGTTTCATTAACATAACGATGCTGCAGAATATTGATAAGGCGTTTGCTTTCATCTCTTAATTTCCGCAGTTCATCAAGTCCTGCATGATAATTTGGAGCAATAAAACCGCCATCACGAATAAGCACAGGAAGCTCTGCATCAAGGGCTTTTTCAAGCCTGTCAACCAAAGTTTCATGATGTCCTAGCTCTTTTACACACGACAAAAGAGATTCAGGAGTAGAAGAAAATATTTCCCCATCACTTGAACATGAAACAGCGATTCTTAAAGATGGAATTTGTTTTAAGCTGTCCATGACAGCAGCTAAATCTCTAGCCCCTCCTCTGCCAAACGAAAGACGAGTCAATGATCTTTCAATATCGGGGCAGAGTTTTAGCCTTTCACGAATTTCACTTCTAACTGCTTCATGCTCAACAAAAAAACCAACCATATCAAGTCGTTCATTAATGCTCAGCGGTTCAGTCAGCGGAGAAGACAGCCTTTGCATAAGAAGCCTTGCACCTGAACCTGTAACGGTATGGTCTATTACAGACAGCAGACAAGCTCCTTTATCCTGATGTTCAGTAAAAAGAGGTCTTGTTAATTCAAGATTCCGCCTTGTTGCTGCATCGATTTCCATTACAGCACTGATTCCGATTTGTCTTAATGGGCGGAGAATCGGCATTTGACCTTTTTGAGTCAATTCTATGTAGTCTATCAACACTCCAGCAGCAGATATTTCAACATTGCTAAAGTCCCCAAAAGCATCAAGCGTTTCCACTTCAAACAGCTTTTTTAATCTTATCAAAGCGTTAGTGCTGTTAAATCTTGCCGATGGCATAGGGCTTAAAATGGTTTTCCATTCACCTAGAGTTTCAAATAATTTTGTGTTTTGAAGTAATTTATCAGAAATAAGAAGCTCTTTAGGCTCGATTCTAGCAAGCATTGCTGAAAGGGAAAGCTCTAAATTATCTATTTTCTGAACAAAAAAATCACCTGTAGAAACGTCTACCCATGCAAGGGCTGCCTTTCCTTTTATTTCAGAAACGGCTGTTAAATAGTTGTGTTTTCTTGCATCAAGCAGAGTGTCTTCTGTAAGAGTTCCAGAAGTGATGATTCGAACTACATCTCGTTTAACTATGGCTTTGTAACCGCGTTTTTTTGCTTCTGCTGGATTTTCCAGCTGTTCACCGACTGCGACTTTGAAGCCTTTTTTAATAAGCCTTGCAAGATAGTTTTCGTGAGCATGGACTGGAACTCCGCACATAGGAATGTCTTTTCCGTCATACTTTCCACGTTTTGTAAGCGTTATATCAAGAGCTTCTGCAGCAATTACAGCATCTTCAAAAAATAATTCATAAAAATCACCCATTCTATAGAATAAGATATAACCTTTATGAGCTTCCTTAATTGCTAGATATTGAGCAATCATAGGAGACGCATTTTTGTTTTCTGTTTTTGTTTTATCTGTTACCATAATTATAAAATTACCATATATTCTAATATGCTTACAACTAAACATGGGACGTATATTTTGACAAACAATAATATAACACGTGAGGCAGTTGGAGTTTTTTCTGACAAACAAAAACTTGAAAATGCCATTAAAGCTTTGCAGGAAGCTGGTTTTGAGCATAGCGATCTTAGTATTTTAAGCTCGCATGAAACTATTGATTCCCTAAATCCTGAAAGCGAGACACAAAACTTTCTGATGTCTTTGTTTGCCAGAACAAAATATGAAATGCCTCTTGTTGCTTCAGGTCTTATTGCAATGACAGCAGGTCCTACAGGAGCTGTTATAGCTGCTTTGGTTGCAGCAGGAGTCGGAGGAATTGCAGTAAAAAGAATTCTTGATGAAATAACATCAACTCCCGATTCTGATGACTTTGTACGAGCATTAGAAGCAGGAAGTCTAATTTTGTGGATTGCTGTCAAAGATTTATTAAAAGAAGGAAAAGCAAAAAAACTACTTGAAAAACATGGGGCGACAAATATTCACATTCATAAAAGTAGCTAGAAATAATATTAATGACTGACAAACAAATATTAAAAAAAACACCAACAAATAAGCATGCTCCGATGGAAAACAAATCCATCGGGAAAAGCCCTCCTCCTTTATATCGTTTTGCAGACAGGGTTCTTACCGTAAGCCTTCCAACCGCAGGAATGCTTGCAATTCTTGTTTTTACCAAGGAATTGTCTCCAGAAACGGCTGTTATCAGCTTTGCAACGGTAGTTATGTTAACTGTCGTTGTTATGCTTCCTTTTCTTTATGATTTACAAAAAGTTGCAGAGTACACTCGCCTGATGTCTCTTGGTGATGAGACTTTGCCAATACCTGATATTGATGAAAATGAGGAAGCAGGGCAAATAATCGCTTCTATCAACCAGATACGGAAATTCTGGAATGAAAAGCATGAAAAATTAAAAGCAAAATCTCTTTCAGATGCGGCTGTCCTTGACTGCTTACCTGACCCTTTGCTTATGCTTGGAGAAAACCGCAGTATTATTGGAGCAAACCTTGCCGCCAGAGAATTGTTTGGTGCAAATGTAGTGGACAACACTCTGGAAATTGTTTTGCCTGACATAGAAATACTAGAAGCTGTTGATGCCGTGCTTGACGGAGAAGTTGAAAGAGAAGAAATACAGTTTAAAATACATGACGATGAAATAACATATATGCGTGGTAAAATAGAGCTTTTACCTGGACAGCCTACAGGCGGAGCTGTTGCTGTTCTTGCTTTACATGATGTAACAACTTTAAAACGTATAGAGCAATTACATGCTGATTTTGTTGCTAATGCCAGCCATGAGCTGCGTACTCCCCTGTCCATCATATCTGGCTTTATTGATACTTTAAAAGGTGCGGCAAAAAATGATGAAAAAGCTCGCAATGAGTTTCTTGATATAATGGCAGGTCAATCCGACAGAATGTCCAATCTTATAGAAGACCTTTTGACACTGTCTCGAATAGAAATGAAAACCGAAAAACAGCCTCAAAAAATTATCCATATAAAAGGTACACTTAAAAACGTTACAAAAGCTTTGAATATTACCGCCAAAGAAACAGGAATGAATATAACTCTTGATATTGATGCTAATCTTCCTCCTGTTATCGGAGATGATGGAGAGCTAATTCAAGTTTTTCAGAATATTATCCATAATGCTATTAAATACGGATATAACGGCACTGAAATTACAGTGTCGGCTAAGCTGTCTTCTCAAACTCCAAAGGCTCTTTTGCATCAGTATATGCCTCCTGAGCCATTTGTTGCTGTAACAGTACATAATGAAGGCGATACGATACCAAAAGAACATTTGCCACGTCTTATCGAACGGTTTTATCGCGTATATAATGATTCAGAAGGCACAGGGCTTGGACTTGCCATTGTAAAGCACATAATACGCAACCACAAAGGTGCACTTAACATTACAAGCACTAAGTCAAGAGGAACAACTTTTTCCGTATATTTGCCAATAGTCCCCGCTTCCAACGCTTTGCCCAAATACAGCAAATGGGGTGAATGACAGGCATAATAAGCATAAATGTTTTTGCCTTTTACATTCAGCAAAAAATTTCCATTAAAATTAAGTTTTGTTTTTATGTCTTGTTGTCGAATTAGTTGAAATTTACATAAAAAATGCTATTTTTTAATAAAAAAGCTTCAATTTTTATAATAAGCATACTTTTTATGATGATTTATTAATATTTTTTAGGTAAAGTTCAAATAATCTGTGTAAAAAACAGATATTAGATACTTGTATCCTGATAAAAAAGGTACAAACGATGGTTAAGTCCTCAGGCGATAATTCCAAAGAAACTCTTTTTTGTTCTTTTTGCGGTAAGAACCAGCATGATGTACGCAAGCTTATTGCAGGTCCAACAGTGTTCATTTGCGATGAATGCGTTGAATTGTGTATGGATATCATTAGCGAGGAACGCAAAACGCAATTCGTTCGTGATAACGAAGGCATTCCTTCACCAAAAGCCATATATGAAGTGCTTCAGGATTATGTGATAGGTCAGG
>DAOWDM010000151.1 GCA_030639035.1 Alphaproteobacteria bacterium | reverse complement strand
GATAATGGTCCAGAGTTTGGAAGTGGTCGTCATGCAAAAAATAAACAGACAAATCCTTTTGAAAGAATGTTGCTTGAATTGGGCATAAAGCATCGCTACACAAGACCTTATCGCCCACAAACGAATGGTAAAATAGAAAGGTTCTGGAGGACGTTAAATGAAGATCTCATTGAAGACACAACGTTTGATAGTCTGGAGCATTTAAGGGACGAGCTGCAACAATATTTATTGTATTTTAATGAGCTTCGTCCTCATCAAGGAATCGGCAGTAAAATACCAGCCGATTCTAACAAAAACTGTCATCGAATTACTTGACATCTACAGCAATGACGAAGAAAAGTTGTCATTCAGAGCATACATGCAAATAAATCAAAAAACTCTTAAGCATTAAGTTTTTTGAGTTCCTGTTCTGCTTTTTCTAAAAGTTCAGGCTCTTTACTGCTATAGAAAATTTCTATTGCTTGCTTATAGTGGGCAGTCGCACGTTCAGAGTCTCCACCTTCAGAAGAAGATTCGGTACGAGCTAGCTCAAGAGATGCCTTTCCTTTACTTACAAGATGCCCTGCATTTTTAAATAATTCTATTGCATTTTTTAAGTGTTCACGAGAATCTTGAATATCTCCAATAATTCTATGCAGAACTCCCAAGCCAGCCAAAGCTTCGGCTTCACCAAGACAGTCTCCTATTTCAGCATAGAGAACTCTTCCTTTTTCAAAAGCATTATCTGCTCTGGCTGTTTGTCCCGTTGCCATATATATGCCAGCCATCACTTTTAATGCTGTTGCTTCGTGTTTTTTGTCGCCCTGTTGTCTGTACAGCATACGAGATGTTTTATATGCGTCCAACGCAACATCTTCACGCTTGTTTTTCATGGCTATTAAACCAAGCAAGTCAAGTGTTTGAGCTTGTCCTGTGAAATTGTCAATAGAGCTAAAAACAGCCTCTGCTTTTGTAAGAGATTTATGAGCTTTTTCGTAATCTTTCTCTTCAATTGAGAGCTTTCCGATTCTTACGAGAACAGCCGCAAGCCTGCGGGAATCTTCTGCTTCTGCAAGAAATTCATAGGCTTCAGCATACGCATCATGTGCTGCACCAAAATTGTTAAGATGTTTCTCGATATCGCCTATTTGGGAAAGAGCAGAAGCCTCACCGACTTTGTCGCCTGTCTTGTTATACATAAGTCTAGCACCGCAAGAAGCATCACGTGCAAGCTTAGCATCTCCCTGCAACCATAACCTTTCACCTTCTTCTAGTGCTCTTCCTGCTTCTGTTTTGGCCATTGGTTTGTCCTTTCAAGATTGAAACTCTAATATTAAGCCTACCTTTTTTTTCTTTATATGCAAAGAAATAACCTTAAAAGGCTTTAATGAAAGTGAGAACTTGACGTTTTTACAGGTAAAAAGCAAAAATATCCCAAATATATCTGGCTAGAGCTATAAAAATTATTAGCCATATCAATTTTGCAAAAAAGCCTGTTTTTTGTTTGAAGTAACCGCTAGTTAAATTACGGTCAACAAGTTGGCGGATTGTATCTGGATAAAGCTCTATGTCTTCTCCGCTTATCAATTTTGATGCATTTTGTGCATGAGAAAAAATTTCTGGTATTGTTTCTGAATGATGTCTTTTTTTTATTAAAGGCAGAACTGTCTCTGGCGGATTGTATCCTGCTGCAATAATAGCCTCTCTGTCATAAATGGATTTTCCATCTATTGTTTGCGTAGTCAGAACATGCTTGCTAGTGCGATACCAGTCGACTTCAGGAGCTTGAGCAAAATTATCCGATATTTCAGTCATATCAGCAGCTTCAAAACGCAAATCCATTTCTATTATTATGGTTTTTTCAAATGCTTTTATAGTTTCAATAGGACGAAAACGGCGTAATTTAGGACACGCACGAATCATTTCTTTAGCAAAAAAATACAGCAGATTTAAATCTTGTCTGAATATTTTTTCTAAATCTGGTCTTAAAACTTTAACCGCAACTTTCTTTCTTTCAATAGTTTCTGCCATATGCACTTGTGCAATAGAGGTCGATGTAGAAGGTTTGTCATTAAAAGAGCAAAATATTTCCTCCAAAGGTTTTCCCAAGTCTTTTTCTATAATTTTTTTTGCTGTTTCTGTACTAAAAGGAGGCGTGCTGTCATTTAGTTTGGATAAATCTGATGCTATTTCAGCCCCTATAAGGTCTGGTCTGGTAGAAAGTGCCTGCCCAAGCTTGATAAAAGCTGCCCCCAATTCATAGAATGCACGAGCGAGACGCTGTCCTTTTCTACCCTCTGCTTTACGGTTAGCTATAATAATTCCAAGCAATGCCAAAGGCTTCGTTCTTCCTGCAATATTAAGCGGAAACAAGGCATTGTGCTTTGCCAGAGTTCGCAAAACAGTTAGAAAACGCATAAAATTTGTAATTGCACTAAACATTTATTTAAAAGGTTTCCTGATAATTATCATTGTTTGAAAAAACAACAATGCTATAGTCTTTATAATTAAACATTTAGAGTCATCATGCGATATATTTTTTTGTTAATTACGGCAGTTCTTTTATTTCCAACGTCTGGAATCTGTTCTTCTGTTGAAAATAATTCATCAGAAACAGAGAGTTTTTTTGTTGGTTTCGAGGATATGCCATTAATGTCTGGACTGACACAAATAATAGACGCTGGAGTGGTTTTTGATGCCCCACAGGGCAAAATAGCAGAAGCTTATGCACAAGGCAGTAGTATTAGTGAAAAAGAGCTGTTTGCTTTTTATTCTCATGCTCTTACCCAGCTAGGCTGGAAAAAAAGCAAAACAGCACATTCGTTTGCTCGTGAAGGTGAAAATTTGTTAATAGATGTTATTGAGAAAAAACCTTTACTCTTAGTTAGGTTCAAAATCAGTCCTATTCTTTGAATTTCGGGAGATTGCCATGAATTATGAAAACATTCTAACAGAAACCAAAGGCTCTGTCGGAGTTGTTGTTCTGAACCGCCCACAAGCGTTAAATGCTTTATGCGATGCTATGATTAAAGAAATAGCCAGTGCTTTAGATGCTTTTGAAGCAGATGACGCAGTTGGTGCTATAGTCATTACTGGCAGCGATAAAGCTTTTGCAGCAGGCGTAGATGTTAGTGAAATGGCAAATAAAACCTATGCTGATTCTTTTATGGAAGATTTTATTTCCAAAGGTTGGGTGCATGTTACCAAATGCCGCAAACCTGTTATTGCAGCAGTTGCGGGCTATGTTCTTGGCGGAGGTTGTGAGCTTGCAATGATGTGTGATTTTATCATAGCAGCAGATAACGCTCGATTCGGTCAGCCTGAAATAACTTTAGGCACTATGCCGTGTGCAGGTGGAACTCAGCGTCTTGCACGGTTTGTTGGCAAGTCAAAAGCTATGGACATGTGTCTTACTGGAAGGAATATGGACGCTGAAGAAGCAGAACGTATCGGGCTTGTAAGCAGAGTCGTTCCTGTTGTTGATATTGTTGATGATGCAATAAAAACGGCAGAACGAATCGCAGCTATGTCACGTCCTGTAGTAATGATGATAAAAGAATCCATCAATTCTGCTTATGAAACACCTCTTTCAGAGGGGCTTTTAGCAGAAAGACGAATGTTTTATTCTACTTTTGCTTTAAACGATCAAAATGAAGGAATGGTTGCTTTTATCGAGAAGCGTCCTCCTGAATTCAGTGATTCATAGAAAAATAGTAAAAAGTTGCATTTTAACCTTGAATCTAGTTGACTAAATAAGCATATCAAGGCTATAAGCATGCATTCAATTTATAACTAATAAGGTTTTAACAATGGCCAATCATAAGTCGGCTAAGACTCGTATCCGTCGCAATGCTAATCGTGCTGAAATTAACAGCATACGTAGAAATCGTATTCGTACATTCATTAAGAATGTGGAAAAAGCTATTCTTGGTGGCGACAAAGCTGAAGCAACAGAAGCTTTTAAACTTGCTGAACCTGAAATAATGCGTGGTGCAGGTAAAGGCGTTGTACGCAAAAAAACAGCATCAAGAAAAGTTTCAAGATTATCTGCTGGTATTAAAGCTCTTTAAGAGCTTCTATATCTGATAGATACAGATACTTTAAGAATAAAACTGCAAATATAATGCAGAAATTAGGTCGTGTTCTTTTTTAATAAGGAGTGCGACCTTAGTTGTTTCTAAAATCAATTAGAATCTAGAGTCTATCTGATTTAAGTTGATATACGAAATACCAACATTTTTGTAGATGTTAATTGTTTCGATGACAGTTTTTTATAATAGCTACCTTGTCAAACTCAGTCGTCATCCTGAACTTGATTCAGGATCCACCTTTTCTTCGCTGTAAAAAAAGAAGATAGATTCTGAATCAAGTTCAGAATGACAGCGAGTTTTATGTCATTGAATTAAGTAACATTTACAACAATGACAACAAAGCTTCGCAGTTCAACTTAAGTCGGACGGACTCTAATGGGGAAAGACAAAAACAACGGTTTTAAAATGATTTCATCTGTAATGCCTACATATGCACGGTTTAACCTTGCTTTCGAGCGAGGGGAGGGGGCTTATTTATATACTCCTGAAGGGCAGCGTTATCTTGATTTTGCATCTGGTATTGGAGTCGTTTCTTTAGGACACGCCCACCCGTATCTTATAGAAAAACTTAAAAAGCAGATTGATTTACTCTGGCATTGCTCAAACCTCTACAGAATACCCGAACAAGAACGTTTAGCTCAAAGATTGGTCGATTCTTCTTTTGCAGATACGGTGTTTTTTTGTAATTCAGGAGCAGAAGCTGTTGAATGTGCTTTGAAAATGGTGCGTAAATATCATTTTGAGAATAAAAATCCTGAAAAATACCATGTTATTGCGACTTCAAATGCTTTTCATGGCAGAACTCTTGCGACAATAGCAGCTGGAGGGCAGGAAAAGCACCTTAAAGGCTTCAAACCTGCCGTAGATGGCTTTAATCATGCTGCTTTTGGTTCTTTGGAGGCAATGAAAGATGCTATAACAGAAAATACAGGAGCGATTCTAGTTGAACCGATACAAGGGGAGGGCGGATTTGTTACTGCTGACAAAGAATATTTCAAAGGACTGCGGACTCTTGCAGATGAATACGGTTTACTGCTGATATTTGATGAAGTTCAATGCGGAATCGGACGTACTGGCAAGCTTTTTGCCCATGAATGGTATGGAGTTGTTCCTGATATTATGACAGTTGCCAAAGGGCTTGGCGGAGGTTTTCCTGTTGGAGCATGTCTTGCTACGAGAAAAACCGCACAAGTAATGACGGCAGGAACTCACGGTTCAACATTTGGAGGGAATCCGCTAGCTATGACTGCTGGAAATGCTGTTCTTGACATTATTTGCAAAGACGGTTTTCTGAAAAATGTTAGAAACATGTCTCAAATATTTACGTCTGCTCTTGATAATCTGGTAAAAAATCATCAGGATATGTTTATCGAAAGGCGTGGACTTGGTCTTATGCAAGGTCTAAAATGTGTCGCACCTAACAGTCAAGTTAATGAAAAGCTGATAAAAAAGGGAATGCTTGCCGTTCCTGCAGGGGGCAATGTACTGCGGTTGCTTCCGCCGCTTATTATCGGTGAAAAAGAAATAAACGAAGCTATTAATATTCTTTCTCAAGTTTGTACGGAGTCTAATTAAATGAAACATTTTTTAGATATTTGTGATTTTGATGCTGAAACGCTGAAAAGTATAATTGCTGACGGCAATAAATCTTTAAAAGGGGAGTATATCTGCGGAGTAGCTAAATCGCTAAAAGATAAAACTCTTATAATGATTTTTGAAAAAGCATCTACCCGCACCAGAGTTTCATTTGAAGTAGGAATGCTACAGCTTGGTGGAAATGCTGTTGTTTTGTCTGCTGGTGACACACAGTTGGGACGTGGTGAAACTATTGAAGATACAGCAAATGTTATTAGCCGTTATGCTAAAGCTTTTGTTATTAGAACATATAAAGATTCTGATGTTGAAACAATTGCTAAGACGGCAACGATTCCAGTAATTAACGCCTTAACTGATGGTCATCACCCCTGCCAAAGTATT
>DAOWDM010000154.1 GCA_030639035.1 Alphaproteobacteria bacterium | reverse complement strand
GTATTGATTACCCAGTTCCAGGTAATGATGATGCTATTCGTTCAATTCAGCTGTATTGTGATTTGTTCTCAAGCTCAGTTCTGGACGGTATTCAGGCAGAAATGACAGCGGCAGGTGTTGATGTTGGTGCTTCTGCAAAAGCTCCAAAAGAAGCTGTGACAGAAACTAAGGGTAAAGCAAAAGAAGCTAAAGCTTAATTTGTGAACTAATAATTGCAGATAATGGCGGTGGCTATGGCTGTCGCCATTATTTTGATAAAAGATTTTTTGATAAGGACATTTAATAAATGGCTCAAATTACTGCTTCCTTGGTAAAGGAACTGCGTGAAAAATCCAGTGCAGGAATGATGGATTGTAAAAAAGCTCTTACTGAATCAAATGGCGATATATCTGCTGCTATTGATTGGTTAAGGAAAAAAGGTTTGGCTACAGCAGCTAAAAAAGCTGGTCGTGTTGCTTCAGATGGATTGATTGGCGTTTGTGTTGAAGGCGATCGTGGAGCTATTGTTGAAGTTAATTCTGAAACAGACTTTGTTGCACGAAATGATGATTTCCAAGTGTTTACAAAAGATGCAGCTGCTTTAGCTCTTGTTGTTGACGGTGATGTAGATGCCCTAAAACATGCATCTTACCCAAATACAGGCAAAGATGTTGAAGGTCATCTTGCTGCACTTGTTGGTAAAATCGGCGAAAACATGTCTTTGCGTCGCTCTGCGTGCGTTAAAGTCAAAAAAGGTGTTGTTGCATCATATATTCACAATGCTGTTGTGCCTAATCTTGGTAAAATTGCCGTTCTTGTTGGTCTTGAATCAGATGGCGACACTGAAAAATTAAGAAATGTGGGTAGGCAGGTTGCTATGCATGTTGCAGCAGCAGGACCTCAGTTCCTTTCTGTTTCTGATGTTGATGCAGGTTCTCTTGATCGTGAACGTTCAATTCTTACAGAGCAGGCAAAAGCTTCTGGTAAACCTGAAAACATTATTGCTAAAATGGTAGAAGGTCGTTTGCGTAAATTTTACGAAGAAGTTGTTTTAGAAGAACAGGTTTTTGTTGTTGATGGTGAAAGCAAAATTAAAAAATTCATCGAATCTTCAGCAAAAGACATTGGTTCTGATATTAAAATTTCAAGCTTCACACGTTTTGTTCTTGGTGAAGGCATTGAAAAGAAAGAAGAAAACTTTGCAGCAGAAGTTGCAGCTACTGCTGCTGGCAAATAAGCTGGAGAAAGTAAATGTCAGCAAAACCTAAATTTAATCGGATACTGCTTAAATTATCAGGTGAAGGTCTTATGGGAGATCGTGAATTCGGTCTTGATGATGACACTGTGGCACGTATCGCCAATGAAATTATAGCTGTACACAAAAAAGGCATTGAGATTTGTGTAGTCATTGGCGGAGGCAATATCTTTCGTGGTATTGCTGGAGCTACTGCTGGTATGGAAAGAGCAAGTGCTGATTATATGGGTATGCTGGCAACTGTAATAAATTCCCTTGCTGTTCAAGACGCTCTTGAGCAGCGAGGGGTTTCAAGTCGTGTGATGTCGGCAATACCAATGCCTACAGTATGCGAACAATACATAAAAAGGCGTGCTGTGCGACACCTTGAAAAAGGACGTATTGTCATATTTGCCGCAGGAACAGGAAGCCCGTTTTTTACAACAGATACAGCCGCTTCTCTGCGTGGTATTGAAATGAACTGTGATGCTCTTTTGAAGGCAACGCAGGTCGATGGCGTTTATAGTGCAGATCCTAAAAAAGATAAAAATGCTACACGGTATGAAGCTCTTTCATATGATGAGGTTCTTAGAAAAAACCTTAAAGTAATGGACGCTTCAGCTGTTGCTTTGGCTCGTGAAAATAACATGCCTGTTCTTATCTTTTCATTACATAATGACGGTGCTTTGGACAATGTGGTGCATGGCAAAGGTTTATACACAACCATTAATGAACAAGGAGTAAGTCAATGACTGAATTTGTAGCTCTTAAAAAAGATTTACAACATCGTATGGATATGTCGATTGAATCTCTTAAAAGAGATTTTTCTGGTCTTCGTACAGGCAGAGCTTCAACTGCATTGTTAGATACAATAACGGTTGAATCTTATGGTCAGGAAATGCCTTTGAATCAGGTTGGAACTGTAAGTGTTCCAGAACCTAGAATGATTAGTGTTCAGGTGTGGGATAAATCTCAGGTGAAAGCTGTTGAAAAAGCTATTATGGATTCTAATCTTGGTCTTAACCCTATGAGTGATGGTCAGCAAGTGCGTATTCCAATTCCTCCATTGAGTGAAGAACGACGCATAGAACTTGCAAAAGTTGCTGGCAGATATACCGAGCAGACTAAAATTGCAGTGCGTAACGTTCGTCGTGATGGAATGGAAAAATTGAAAACCATGCAAAAAGACGGAGTTATTTCAGAAGACGTACTCAGGAAATATAATGATGAAGTTCAGTCTATGACTGATAAAACTATTAAACTTCTTGATGAAGCAATGAGCGAAAAAGAAAAAGAGATTCTAACAGTCTGATGCAGTCTACAAAAGAAGCATCTCATATTCCTCCTGCTCATGTTGCTATAATTATGGACGGCAATGGGCGGTGGGCAAAAGCTAGGAATTTACCTAGAACAGTTGGGCATAAAAACGGTGTAAAAGCTGTAAAAGTCGCCATAGAAAATGCGTGCGAGATTGGTGTGTCATATCTGACTTTGTTCGGCTTTTCTTCTGAAAACTGGAATCGTTCTGACGAGGAAGTAAATGCTTTAATGGGGCTGTTTCGTGTTTATCTAAACAGTGAAATTAGCAAACTTCATGACAATGGAATAAGAGTCCGATTTATCGGAGAACGCTCTAAATTAGCTGACGACATTGTTAATCTGATTGAAAAAGCTGAAGAAAAAACGTGTAACAACAAGGCGATGACTTTGATTGTAGCTTTAAGCTATAGCGGACGAGACGAGATTGTAGAAGCCTCAAAACGTATTGCTTCGGACGTGGTTAAAGGGCAAATTAAATTATCTGATATTACAGAAGAAACTTTTGCATCTCGTTTGTTTACTGCTGATATTCCTGACCCTGATATCTTAATAAGAACTAGCGGAGAACAGAGAATAAGCAATTTTCTTTTGTGGCAGTTAGCTTATACTGAGTTGATTTATACTGATACATTATGGCCAGACTTTTCTAAAACTGACTTTGAAAATGCAATTAACGAATATTACAAACGTGATAGACGTTATGGATTAGTTAAAAATAACGAAACAAAAAGAAAGCTTGAATCAACGTGTTAAAACAAAGAATTATATCCGCAATATTTTTGATGCCTATGCCTATTGTAGCGGCGTATTACGGTAGCCCATATTTTGACCTTCTAGCGGCACTTATCTGTATTGTTATGGCGTGGGAATGGCAGACTATGCTGGAAAATAAATTTTCTACTTCAGGAGTTATTGTTGCTGCAACTGCATCTAATGTGTGCTTGATAACAGTGCATAGCGTATCTGCAGCTTTGATTTTTATAGCTGTCATTACCTTATTGATGTTCTTTGTTAAAAAAAGAATGAAAAGAGATAAATGGCGGTTATTCTGGGTTTGCGTACCATATATTTCACTAGGTCTTGGCTCGCTTGTTTATATTCGCCAGTTTGGTGGCTTTGAAACAATTGTCTGGCTTTTGTGTGTTGTGTGGGCAACTGATACAGGAGCATACGCTTTCGGTCGTTTGATTGGTGGAGCAAAACTAATGCCAAGTGTAAGCCCGAATAAAACAATAGCGGGTCTTGTCGGAGGAATGTTCAGTGCAGCGTGCATAGGAATTGCTACAGTTTATTATTTAGAGCTGTCAAATTACTTGCTTATAGCTTCTATAAGTACAGTTCTTGCTTTATTTGCTCAAGCTGGAGACCTTTTTGAATCATGGATAAAACGCAAGGTTGGCGTTAAAGATTCCAGCAATATTATTCCTGGACATGGCGGAGTGTTTGACAGGCTTGACGGTCTTGTTGCTATATCACCTGTTGTTGCTTTGATAGTATGGTTTGCTGAAGGTGGGCTTGATAAATGGCTGTAAGTCGTACAATAACCATATTGGGTTCAACTGGTTCTATAGGAACAAATACAGTTGATGTTATCGAGCGTAATCGTGATTTATATAAAGTCGTGGCTTTAACTGCGAATCGAAATGTCAAACTGCTTGCAAAACAAGCTCTTTCTCTTCGCCCTTCTTTCGTTGCTGTTGCAGATGAAAGCTCATATCCAGAGTTAAAAGAAGCTTTATCAGGAACTGATATAGAAGTTACAGCAGGTGCAGATGCAGTTATAGAAGCAGCTTCCCGTAATGCAGACTGGACAATGTCATCTATAGTAGGGGCGGCTGGTCTTCTGCCAACGGTTGCTGCCATCAGGCAAGGAAAAACAGTTGCTTTGGCAAACAAGGAAACCCTTGTTTGTGCAGGTAGTCTGGTCATGGCTGAGGTTGAAAAAAACAAAGCAACTCTAATTCCTGTCGATTCTGAACACAGTGC
>DAOWDM010000153.1 GCA_030639035.1 Alphaproteobacteria bacterium | reverse complement strand
TTTCGTATGCACTAATAATCAGCATTATTCCAGCAATTGCTGCACAAATCCATATAATTTTCGGTTCTACCATACTTTTTGATAATCATTTCAACATTGCTAATTTTCTTAAATTTTTCACTTATCTAGTGATATATATAGGTCTTTATCTCAATTACATACAAACATACAAAAAAGAAAAAAGACACAGCATGCTGCTTAATGCGATTACTAGCAGCAAGCGTATTGCTATGTTTACGACTGATTTTGATGGTGAAATAATAACAGCAAATAATGCCGCCAAGCTTATGTTTGAAGATGAAGAACCATTAAATATAAATAATTTGCTAAAAAACAAAAACAAAGGAAGCATCAAAGAGTATTTTCAACATCTCGTTAACAACAAAATACAAAAACATAAATATAATAAACACAGCGAAAATAATGAAGTTTTCGGACAAAGAAAAGACGGTTCGATATTTCCTGTTGAAATAGACATTAGTGAATATATAATTGCAAATGAAAGAATTTTATCTTGGATTGTCCGAGATGTAACAAAAGAAAGAAAAGCAGAGGACATGAAAAGTGAATTCGTGTCTGTTGTAAGCCATGAGCTCAGAACGCCTCTTACTTCTATACAGGGTTCTCTTGGTTTGCTAAAGGGTGGCGTTGGTGAAACTTTGCCTAAAAAAGCATCATCATTGGTTAAGATTGCCTATAGAAACAGTGAGCGTCTTGTCCGTCTTATAAATGATATTCTTGACATAGAAAAAATTGAATCTGGCAGAATTTCCTTTGATATAAAAGAACATAACCTTGTTGAGTTAGTAGGTCGAACTATTCAAGACAGCAAGGGCTACGCTGATAAATACAATATTCAGCTTGTCTTTAAAAAACCATTAGTAGAAAAAATAGTGGTTTCTGTTGATGCTGGTCGTCTTGCTCAGGTAATAAATAACCTAATCGCTAATGCAATAAAATTTTCTCCTAAAAACAAGCCTGTGGAAATTCGTATTACCCGATTTGAAGAACAGGTTCAGGTAACCGTTACCGACTATGGTTCAGGCATTCCTGCTGAATTCAAAGAACATCTTTTTAAAAAATTCTCTCAAGCAGATACATCAGATACTCGCAAGCAGGAAGGTTCTGGTCTTGGGCTTTCAATTTGTAAAACTCTTGTTGAAAAAATGAATGGGCAAATAAGTTTTACTACAGAAACAGATGAAGAAGTAACAGAGAGAGGAACTTCTTTTTATTTTCGTTTGCCTGAAATAGAACAGATAGTCCCTGAAAAAGACCGTATTCTTATTTGTGAGGATAACGATATTGTCTCGAGACTTTTAAAAGAAATAATCGCAGGTTTTGGTCATGAGAGTGATATTGCAGAAAATGCAGAAGAAGCAAAAGAAATGCTTTCTAAAAAGAAATATACTGCAATGACGCTTGATTTATCATTGCCAGGACAAAGCGGTCTTTCTTTGCTTCAAGAGCTGCGAGGAAAACCTGAAACAAAAGAGCTTCCTGTTGTAATCATTTCTGCAACTACAAAAGACAATTGCAATCTTGAAGGCGGAACTTTAGATATTTTTGACTGGCTACCAAAACCGATTAATCAAAAACGCCTTGAAGCCGCTATAAAGATGACGAAAAAAGCTTCTTCTGAAAAAGCAAAAATTCTTTACGTTGAGGACGACTTGTCCTTAACAGAAGTTGTAACTCTACTTTTAAGCGATGTCGCTAATGTTCATATTGCAGCGACATTTGAAGAAGCAAAGGCAAAGCTATCTCTAATTTCTTATGACTTAGTGCTTCTTGATATACTGCTTCCTGATGGCTCAGGAATAAACCTGTTTCCATATTTACAAAAAGAAAACAAACAAACACCTATCGTAATCTTTTCTTCTATGGAAGATGATGAGAAAATAACCGAAGAAGTAGCTGCAGTTATGATTAAATCAAAAATCAAGGAGGGTGAATTGTTGAATACAATTAAAACTATTTTATCTAAAAAGAAAAATGAATCTGATAAGGATAATTGAAATGAGCAAAACTCTGAAAAAAATTCTATATGTAGAAGATGACCTAGATATACAAAAGGTAGTAAAGCTTGCCCTTGAAGAGGTTGGAGGTTTTACTGTTAAACTATGTTCTTCTGGGAAAAAAGCTCTTGATTGTATCGTAGCTTTTAAGCCAGACCTTGTTATTCTTGACGTTATGATGCCTGGGTTGAATGGTCCTGATACTTTACAGGAAATACATAAAATTCCACAGATGGCACAAGTGCCAGTAATCTTTATGACAGCTAAAATTCAGCCTCATGAAGTTCTTGAATACAGAAAAATGGGCGTGAAAGATGTAATTTTCAAGCCTTTTGATCCTATGGCACTTGCAGATACTATACAAGATATTTGGGAAAAATAATTCTTACGAAAGCAGTCTTAACAATGAATAATGTTGAAAGCGAAGATATAATAAAAAGGCTGCTAGTAGCAAGAAATACATATGCGGAACAACTATCAGAAAAAATTAAACTCATTGAAGATTACTGGATACAACTGCAAGATGAATGGAATGTAGAAAAATCCTATAATTTACTTGAAACTGTTCATAATTTATCTGGTTCTGGAGGTACTTTTGGTTTTTTAGATGTTGGAAATGCTTCAAAACAGGTAGAGAAATATCTTGTTGCTTTTGTTAAAAATACAAAACAGCCAAAAGAAGTAGAAAAAAATGAAATAACAAATCAAATCAATAATTTAAAAAAAATCACTATAGAATCCCTTAAAAACAAAGAAGAAATAATTTCAGCTCTTCCTAAAATATCAGTCAGCAGGAAGATTATTGCTCAAGATATTAAGAAGGTTTTTATTGTAGAAGATGATGTTGTAATTTCAGCAGAACTTTCCTCACAACTAAGTTGTTATGGATATTCAACTTATTGTTTTGAAACTCTTTGCGATTTTCAAAAAACAATAGATAACAACATTCCAGCAGTTATTATAATGGACATTAGTTTGCCTGATGGTAATGGTGCTGATTATATGAAACGTCTTAATAGTGAACAAAAATTAGAAATACCAATTATTTATATGTCTTCTAACGGAGACATAAATTCACGTCTTAAAACAATTCACGCTGGCGGAGTTGCCTATTTTCTAAAACCTTTAGACATTCTTCGTATAATAGAAACGTTAGATACTCTTACTTCTGAACCAGAAGTAATACCGTATAAAATACTGATTATAGAAGATTTAAAAAACATATCTCAATACATAGGAATGATTCTTGAAAAAGCAGGAATGGAAACACGAATAGAAAACAATCCATTAAATGTTTTAAACGTTTTAAATGAATTTCAACCTGACCTTATTCTTATGGACGTTTATATGCCAGAATGTTCAGGTTCAGAACTTGCCCGAATTATTCGCCAGTTGGAATCTTTTGTTAGCACTCCGATTGTTTATCTCTCTGGTGAAGGAGATATAATAAAACAGCTTGATGCTATCAAGCATGGCGGAGACGATTTTTTATCAAAACCAATACACCCCAATCATTTGGTTATGTCTGTTACCTCCCGAATTGAACGATTTAGAGCTTTACGATCATATATGATAAAAGACAGTCTTACTGGGCTGTTCAATCATGCAACTATATTAGAACAGTTAACCCAAGAAGTAGCATTGTCTAAAAGGCAAAATGGAAAGCTAGTTTTTGCTATGATTGATCTTGACCATTTCAAAGCTGTAAACGACACATACGGACATTCTGCAGGAGACAGAGTTCTTGTTAGTTTAGCTCGTTTGCTTAAGCAGCGATTAAGGTCTAGTGATGTTATAGGACGTTATGGAGGGGAAGAGTTTTCTATAATTTTCCCTGATACAGATGTTGAATCAGCTATGGTTGTTGTTGATGAATTGCGAATTTCTTTTTCTGAAATTCAGCATTATTTCAATGAAGACAGCTTTTCTGTAACATTTTCTTGTGGATTAGCGAGTTTTCCTACACACTTAAACACAGCATCTATAATTGATTCTGCTGACAAAGCCATGTACATAGCAAAAGAAGAACGCAACAAAATTGTTGCCTCAGAATAGAGCGTTTCATAACCAATATGTAAACAGTTTTTAGATATTGGTGTAATTGCTTTTAGATGTTATATTCTGCCAGAACAGCAGAAAAAGGACTTAAGTTTGTTACAGATGAAGCCGTTTTTATTATACCTGATGGTTTTTATAATTGCAGGCTGTTCTTATGATAAAGAAGCAGAGCTTAGCAAAGAAGATTATAGAAATCTGAATAAACCTAAAAAATTTGATGCTGTTAGAAAAGCAGAACCTCCTATACCTGAACTTCATTCCATAATTGCATCGCCTGCACCTCCTGTTAAAAGCATTGCAGATACAAAAAGAGTCACAATAAGCATTACTGACACAACTCCTTTGCGTGATGTTTTTATAGAGTTGGCACGTAGAGCTTCTCTTGATTTAGAGCTTGACCCGAACATTCGTGGCGGTATTATTTTTTCGGCAATTGACCGCACTGTAAAAGAAGTTGTTGAACGCATATGTAATATTTCTGGACTTGTGTACGAGCTTGAAAATAATGTGCTTCATATAGAACGTGATGAGCCTCATATAGTTAACTATCAGATTGAAACTCTTAATCTGACACGTGCGAGTAAAAGCAAAATCTCGACAAACACAGATGTTTTCAGTGCCGTTAGTGGCGGTGGCGGTGGTGAAGGAAATTCATCTACCAGTCAAATCACAAGTGAAACTTCCAATGATTTTTGGGCAGAAATTGAAAGTAATATTGAAAAAATAATTTCAGTAAAACACAATTCTAATATTCTAATAAATTATGAAGCACAAACTTTACAGCTTGCACCAGTTGTTCCCAAGGCTATTGAAGCCCAAGATTTCAACGCAGAAACAGGGCTGAATTTACCGACAGAAAACGCAACAGCTCTGTCAATAAGCGAACAAAATGAAAAAATAACAAATTCTTTCACTATTAACAAAGTAACGGGAATAATTTCTGTTTATGGTTCTTCTAAAGTTCAGAAAAGCATTAAAGAATATACTGATAAAATAAAAAATACAATTTCTTCACAGGTGCTTATTGAAGCAAAAATAGTTGAAGTTTCTCTTTCAGAACAATTTCGCTCAGGTATTAACTGGCAGAGTCTTAGTAATAGCAATTTCAATTTCTCAACTAAATTTGGTCGTTCTCTTATTTTCCCATCTGTTTCTGATATCCCACCAACAGGAGCTATCAGCTTTAGAACTGGAGGAGGAGCGGATATAAATGGGCTTGTTGATTTAATATCGTCTTTTGGTACGGTGAGAACATTATCCAGCCCTCGCTTGACTGTAATGAACAATCAGACGGCAGTATTAAAAGTTGCTGAAAATGAAGTTTATTTCAAAATAGAGCTTGAGCGTGAAGATTTAGAAAACGGCACTTCCAGAGCTAATATTACCAGCACATTAAATACAGTTCCCATTGGTTTAGTTATGAATGTTCAGCCAATAATTGAACGCAAAAGCGGGCAAATAACTATGGCATTGCGTCCTACAATTTCTAGAATTTCACGTTATGTTTCAGACCCAGGGGTAGCTTTATCTGCTGCTAGCCTTAATGTTGAGGTTGAATCTCTTATACCAGTTGTTGAAGTTCGTGAGCTTGATTCCGTTATTACCATACAAACAGGTGAAATTGTAATAATGGGCGGATTGATGCAGGAAAAAGCCCAAAAAACAGAAAATGGCATTCCTATAATACAAGATATTCCTATTTTAGGGCGTGCGTTTAAGGGACGAAATGATGTTACAGAAGTTACAGAATTGGTGATTTTCCTGCGTGCTACAATCATAGAAGGTTGCGACAGCATAACCCCGACAGATGAAAGTATTTACAATAAATTTGCCAAAGACCCCAGACCAATAGCTTTTTAAAGACAAGGTTTTTTGTTGTTATTACTATTTCCCCTCACTGTCATCGAATTAGTTGACATCTACAACAATGACGTTGGTAGCGGTAGAAGAGCTACACTCTCATTGCATAAAAAGCGGTCAGACAGCAACACTATTGTATAACACAGCTGATTCTTTTTTGGTGAAGACAACCTAAAACCAATGGCGTTAGGAAAAGAAAGGAAGAGTCAATTTTTTGCAAGGATACAAAACTAACTTGCCACGCTCTTTGCAGGGCGTGGCAAGACAGTAAAGTAGAAACCTAATCACCCCAAAAAGGCAAAGAGGCTCTTTAAAACTTAGTTATTAACCAAGTAGTTTGATTTCGACAGCAGACTGTTTGTCTCTGTTAGTTGCGATTTCGTAACTAACTTTCTGTCCATCATTAAGCTGATTAATTCCAGCTTGTTCAAGAGCTGTGATGTGAACAAATACGTCTTTTTTACCGTCGTCTGGAGAAATAAAACCGTAACCTTTAGTTGCATTAAACCATTTAACTGTACCAGTTGCCATTAGTGCATTTCCTTAATATTCATTGTACAAATCCCCAGATTTATATCTGGAAAACTTAAGAGTTCGTAAAAGTTCATAATTGAAGGTATTAATGAACTCTAGAAATAAACAGTAGAAATCGTACAACGATTAGCACCTTAATAAAAGGCTCTGCTAAAGATCCTAAAGTCGGTTCCTCAAAATGAGCAATAACGTAAATCCAACTCCCCTTATATATTTGTTAATATGAAAAAGCAATACAATATTTTCTATGATTAGCAAAAAATATTTTCAAACACTCTTGCTTGTAGATTCCATTCCAAACATCTATATATTGTTTTCAACAGTTTTGGAAAAAAGAAAACATGACACGTGTTTTATTTCTATGCACAGCAAATTCTGTACGCAGCCAAATGGCGGAAGGTTTTGCAAAAGTTATTGCTCCCAAAGAAATAGAGGTTTCTAGTGCTGGGACTAAGCCTGCTAAAGATGTTCATGACATGGCAATAAAAGCTATGGCAGATGTAGGAATAGATATATCAGCTCAACGACCGAATATATTTAACGAACTTCTTTTGGTGAAAAAGATGTTGTTATTACTTTATGTGCTGATGCAGATAATAAATGCCAATTGCTTCTTCCAGGTCAGGCAAAAAAAATCGGCTGGAATCTTCCAGACCCTTCAATATCAGGGGAATATAAGGATTTTTGCAAAACACGAGATAAAATAAAACAGCTTGTAGAAGATTTTTTCAAAAGAGGATATTTAAAAGCTTTTGTTAATGACAACAATATTGCAAACATTGTTTTAAATAACTTGTCCGAGGGTATAATTGCTCATGATATTGATCGAAACATTGTATTTTTCAATAACGCCGCCGAAAAAATAACTGGTTATTCAAAAAAAGAAATAGTTGGAAATGATTGTCATAATGTTTTTCCAGGTAAATTCTGCGGTAATAAGTGTTCTTTCTGTGGCAAATGTCCTCTTTTTGATTCCGCACAATATCCAGTAGATATAACAACAAAATCAGGCGATATCCGTAATGTGGAAATGATGGTTAAGTCTGTAAAAGACAACAATGGCAATATGACAGGCGTTGTCGCCTCATTTAGAGATGTTACTATTGAACGCAGCATGGCTCACCGTCTTGGAAAAATCGAAAGTTTTGCAGGCATCATCGGTAATGACAAGAAAATGCTGGAAATATTTGATTTAATCCGTAGCGTTGCTGATGTAAAAATCCCTGTATTTATCGAGGGAGAAAGTGGCACAGGCAAAGAGCTTGTCGCGGTTGCCATACATAACGAGGGAAGCCGTGCAGAAAAGCTTTTTGTTCCAGTAAATTGCGGAGCTTTGCCTGAAAATCTACTTGAAAGTGAGCTGTTTGGTCATGTTAAAGGAGCTTTTACAGGAGCAGTGCGAGACAAAAAAGGACGTTTCGAGCTTGCTGATGGAGGAACTATTTTCCTTGATGAAATAGGAGATATATCACTTGCAATGCAGGTAAAGCTACTCCGAGTCCTTCAAGAAGGAACTTTTGAAAAAGTAGGCGATACAAAAACCATAAAAACAAACGTCAGGGTAATAAGTGCCACAAATAAAGATATAAGAACAGAAATAAAAGAAGGCAGATTCAGAGAAGATTTATATTACCGCCTTTGTGTTATGCCTATAAAACTCCCGCCTTTGCGTGAACGTGCAGGAGATATCCCGCTGATTGTTGACAACCTTATCAAAAGAATTTCCGAGGATACTGGGAATGAAATATTAATATCCCCAAGTACCGTTGATATTCTCATGTCATATGAATGGCGTGGAAACATTAGAGAACTTCAAAACGCCTTGCAATTTGCTGCTGTAAAATGCCGCAATGGATTGATTAAACCGCATCACTTGCCACCTCATATTGCAAACATGCCTAGCCTTGCAATAAATTCTGATAATTTTGCTTCATCGTTGATAAACACTAGAAAAAATAAACTAACCACTAAAGCCGTTGATACCGCTCTAAAACAAACAGGCGGGAACAAAGCAAAAGCAGCTCGAGTACTTGGTGTAGGTAGAGCTACTTTATATAGGTTTATTGATAACAAATAAATAAAAACGTCTCAATGAGACAGCTTTATCTCACTCCAATGTCTCACAAGACACATCAAAAGTGTTTCGTTTCATGTTACTAAAACAAAAGTTGAGCTATTTTTATTGGTTTTCCTAAGTAATTCAATTTTG
>DAOWDM010000067.1 GCA_030639035.1 Alphaproteobacteria bacterium | reverse complement strand
ATGAGTTTATTGAAAATATTGATGACGTTTATAGGGTCTCCAATATATGTTGGTTTTTTAAATTTAACTGTTTTTACAAAACCATCATCAGCCAATAAAAGACAAGGCATTACACGAGGTCTAAACATTTAAAAACCTTTCAAGCAAAGCTTGTCCGTAATGGTGACTTTTTTCAGGGTGAAACTGCGTGCCGAATATGTTGTCTTTCTGCACGGCAGAAACAAATTCATAGCCATAAGTCGTAGTCATAGCTACATCAGCTTCACTTTCGCACTCCATATGATAGGAATGAACGAAGTAAAACCTAGATTCACTGTCTAAATTAGAAAATATAGCAGATTTTTTAGTCTCTTTGACATTATTCCAGCCAATATGGGGTATTTTCAAGTATTTATTCTCATTTTTGAAGCTAAAATGAACGTTTTTCCCAGATATCCAGCCAAGACCAGAACAAGGAACACCTTCCTCACTTTTATCTGCAAAAATCTGCATACCAAGGCAGATGCCAAACACAGGAGTTTTTTCTTCAAGAACTTTTTTATTAAGCACCTCAATCAGCTTTAACTTTTCAAGGTTTTCCATTGCACGGTCAAAAGCACCAACGCCAGGAAGAATAATTTTTGCAGCCTTTGCAATATCATTAGGCTTGTTTGTAACTATAGTTTCTCTGCCAAGTCTTTTCATTATATTTTTTAAAGACCCAATATTTCCTAAACCATAATTTACAATAACAACGGTCATGTTTCATTATCTTCAACAAGTTTACCAGATGATATTTCTTTGTATTTACGACCAGTATGAGGACAAACAAGGTTTTCATCAAGTTTTCTGCCTGAGTGACTGACCCACCCAACTTGACGTGCAGGTACTCCGTACATCATAGCAAAAGGAGGAACATCACAAGTTACTACTGAGCCAGCTCCTATAAAACAATGATGCCCAAGGCGTACTCCGCATACTATTGTTACATTTGCTCCAATAGAAGTTCCAGCCTCAACATAAGTTTCACGAAAACCTTCTTTATAATCAATATCCGCTCTTGGATTAAAATCGTTGGTAAAAACACAGCTTGGACCGCAGAAAACATCGTCTTCAAGCGTAACACCTTCATATACACTTACATTGTTTTGAATTTTACAACGATTGCCTATTGTAACATCTGGTCCAACCATAACATTCTGCCCAAGAATGCAGTGATTGCCAATTGAACTGCCTGTTAATACATGAGAAAAAAGCCATATCTTTGTTCCAAAGCCGATTTTTACCAATGGATCAATAACAGAAGTTTCATGAACAAATATCTCAGGAAGCTCTACATCTGTTCTACATTGTTGTTTTTTCAAGGTCATTACTATTAAGCTCAATAAAAATATTTTAAAATCACTTATATCCGTACTAGATGAACATCGGTGATTGGTTTTTTGCCGAAAGTGTTGTTAATGCTTCGGCGGACTGCTTGACGAACTACATTGCTTACTGAATCGTCATTCTTTATTTTGTTTTTATGCATTCCTTTTAGCGAATGACGGACTTCCTTAATAATTGCTTTAAGCTCTTCCTTTTGAGTTCCAGAATCAATAAGCCCAGGGACAGAAAGCTGTGGTTCTCCGACTATTCTGCATTTGCTGTCAATCACTATAGTAATCACAGCGGAACAGTTATATATAATTTTCCGCCTAGCCCTTAGTGCAGGTGAGTCATAAGCAACTATGTTTTTGCCGTCTATAGCAAGGCGACCTGTTTTAACTTCTCCGATAATATCAACATGATTGCAAACATCATCAGAAAGACAAACCATTTGACCGTTTTCTATTACTTCGGTTTTTTCAACACCTAAGCTTTCTGCAAGCAAGCAGTGTTCGATAAGATGACGAGCTTCACCGTGTGCAGGAATTGAAATTTTCGGACGAATGATTTTATATAACTGCTCAAGTTCTTCTCGTGAAGGGTGTCCTGAAACGTGAATAAATCGGTCTTGTTCCGTAACAATTTCAACTCCAAGACTATACAGATTATTCTGAAGCTCAAAAATCGACTTTTCATTACCAGGGATTACTCTTGACGAGAATATAACAACATCACCTTCACCAAGCCTTAGAAATCTGTGAGTATTTTTTGCAATACGAGAAAGTGCCGCACGCGGTTCTCCCTGTGAGCCTGTGCATATATAGACAACCTTGTCATCAGGTAGCTGACGTGCTTCCTCAGCTTCTATAAAATCATCAATTCCCTTTAAATATCCAACAGCACGAGCAGCACCTTCAATACGCCACAACGAACGCCCTACAAGCGAAACGCATCTTCCATTAGCCTTTGCAGCTATGGCAATGCTTTCTAATCTTGCAACATTTGATGCAAAACATGCTGCAGCAATTTTACCATTATATTCTGAGAATAATTTTATCAGGCTTTCTCTTACATCTGCCTCTGTTCCTTCTCTTTTTTCAGAAAGCACATTGGTAGAATCACCAATCATAGCAAGCACACCCTCATCACCAAGACGCTCTAAAGCATCAAAATCAGTTGGCTTTCCAATTACAGGATTAGGCTCAAACTTCCAGTCTCCAGTATGCAGAACTGTTCCTGCATCTGTTCTTATTGCTAAAGCACAGGCTTCTGGAGTGGAATGAGTAACGGCTATAAATTCAACATCAAACGGCTCAATTAAAACACGTTCACCTTGTTTAACAATATCCACAGGAGTAACGCCAAGCAAGCCAGCTTCATCAAGTTTTGTTGCTAAAAGTTTCGCTGTAAATGGAGTAGTATATACAGGACAGTCAAAACTATGCCACAAGTGAGCTACAGCTCCTACATGGTCTTCGTGTCCGTGAGTAACGACTATTCCGACAATATCTTTTTTGCGTTCTCTCATAAAAGACGGGTCAGCCATTATTATATCAACACCTGGTTCGGTGCTGTCAGCAAAGCCAATGCCTACATCAACTATCAGCCATTTGCCTTTATAGCCGTAAACATAAAAATTCATACCTATCTCGCCTATTCCGCCTAGCGAAACAAAGACAAGCTCATCATGTGGAATGTCAAACATATATGCGTATTATCCAGTACATTTGTTATAAATTTTGAAAAGACCTTTTAAAGTAAGATTCTCATCTACATTGTCTATCACACTTGTATAGCCTGTGAATAGTGCTGCAAGCCCTCCAGTCGCAATTACTTTCATTGGGCTGCCGTATTCTTCTTTTGTTTTTCGCACTAAGCACTCTATCATTCCAATATAGCCCCAGAAAACTCCAGCAGACATTGCATCTTTTGTGTTTGTGCCTATTACTTTGTCAGGACAGCTAACTGCAATTTTAGGAAGCAGAGAAGCCGCTTGATGCAAAGCTTTAATAGAAAGATTTATCCCTGGTGCAATGCTTCCGCCAATATAATTTCCTTTGTTATCAACAACATCAAGAGTAGTAGCCGTTCCGAAATCCACAACAATCAAAGAATCGCCATAAGACTTATAAGCTTCATAAGCATTTACCAGCCTGTCAGCTCCTAAAGTCTCAGGACTGTCGAGTAGAATCTCAATCCCAAGTTCAAGTTTTTCATCAACTATCAGCGGAGAACAGCTAAAATAGCGTTTGCACAAAGTTTTAAGAGTGTACAGAGAAGAAGGAACAACAGACGAAATTATTGTAGATTTAATCTGTTCAGACTCGAAACCTGCAAGCTTCATAAGCTGCAACAGCCAAACCCCGAATTCGTCAGGAGTACGCTCCTGTTTAGAAGCCGCCCTCCACTTCCCAAGCATTTTCCCATCGCTGTCAAAAACAGCAAAAACAATGTTGGTATTACCCGAATCAATAGCTAGAAGCATCTATGTTTCCAACTCTTTTAATTGTTTGCGTAGCGTAGCTTTTTCCACCTGTATTTTTAGCTTTTTTAGTTCTGCTTTTTCTTTTTGAATTTCTGGAGAATATAATATCCAAACAAGATTCAACAAAGGCATAAAAAACACTAGCATTTTAATTAAAATCTCGCCTCCACTAGGAGAGGCTTTTTCTGTAAACATTAAGAATATAATACCTAACAAAAAAAGAACATTTGCAGCTATAGTTATTATTTTAAGAATTTTCATAATGTTTCCTTTATTTAATATAGAGCATTATTATGAATTGCTCATCTGACGAGTCATACACAATGTAGCATCATTTTCAAGCCATTCCACATATTGTCATACTCAAGCCATAGGCTTGGGTATCCAGTTTTTTTCCTTATCAGCATTTAAGGATTCCCAGCCCTTTGGGCTGAGAATGACAGCGGAGTAAAAAAAACGTCGCCTGCGGTTATTTTTTTTGTTTTTCCGTCTGGTGTTTCTAGTAGTAAAGCTCCGTCTTTATCTAAGCCTTTGAAAATTCCTTGGAAGGTGGTTGCAGGGAGGCGGACGGTGATTTTTTCCCCTACTCCTTTTGCATTAGAAAGCCATGCTTTGCCGACCTTCTCAAAGCCTTCTTTTTTCCATATT
>DAOWDM010000109.1 GCA_030639035.1 Alphaproteobacteria bacterium | reverse complement strand
ATGAGTTTCACCGCTTGCTAGAACATAGTCGTCAGGCTTTTCCTGCTGGAGCATAAGCCACATTCCTTCAACATAGTCTTTTGCATGACCCCAGTCTCGTTTTGCATCGATATTGCCAAGGAAAAGCTTTTCCTGAAGTCCAAGCTCTATTGCTGCAACTGCTCTGGTGATTTTTCTGGTTACAAAAGTTTCACCACGCACAGGGCTTTCATGGTTGAATAAAATCCCATTAGAAGCATGAATGCCATAGGCTTCACGGTAGTTCACAACAATCCAGTAAGCATATAATTTAGCTACACCATAAGGACTTCTCGGATAAAACGGAGTAGTCTCGCTTTGAGGGATTTCCTGAGCTTTCCCGTATAATTCAGAAGTTGAAGCCTGATAGAATTTTACCTTTTTTTCCATATTTAAGATACGGATTGCCTCAAGCAGTCGCAACGTTCCAAGCCCGTCTGTATTTGCAGTATATTCAGGAGTTTCAAAGCTAACCTGAACATGACTTTGTGCAGCCATATTGTATATTTCATCAGGCTTGGTTTCCTGAACAATACGTATCAAGTTGCTAGCATCTGTCATGTCTCCGTAGTGCATAAAAAACTGCACGTTATCAAGATGAGGGTCAACATACAGGTGGTCGACTCTTTGTGTGTTAAAAGAGGAAGCTCGACGTTTTATGCCGTGTACGATGTATCCTTTTTTTAAAAGAAACTCGGCAAGATAAGCTCCGTCCTGTCCTGTAATTCCTGTAATTAGTGCTACTTTTTGAGACATGGCTTCCTCTTTATAATGTTAGTCTTTTTGCCATACAGCAAGAAAAAATCCATCTGTATTGTGCTGTGCAGGTGTAAGTTTAAGGTGATTGTTTTCAGCAGGACAAGGCTTGTCTGAAAAAGTTGACCATATTTCTTTTAAAGACAAAGGCTTGAAATCATTATTATTTTCTTGAAAATTCTCTGCTTGTTGCTCGTTTTCTTCCTGCAGCATGGAGCAAGTTGCATAAATAAGCCTGCCTCCAGAAGCTACAAGCCTTGATGCACTTTTTAAAATACTGCTTTGAAGTGCTGTATATTCATCAAGTTTTTCTTGCGACAAGTGCCATCTTGCATCAGGGGCACGCCTATAAGCACCAACTCCAGAGCATGGAGCATCAATTAGAACCCTGTCGAACTTTCCTGCGTTTTCTTGTATCCAGTTATCATTCTCATTTTCAATGAGACAGTTTTTAACTATTTCAAGCCCTGCTCTTTTTATACGATTTCCAGATTCTTCAAGGCGTTTTTTAGATACATCACAGGCAATAATTTTGCCTTTGTTTTTCATTGAAGCAGCAAGAACAAGGGTTTTTCCTCCTGCTCCAGCACAAAAATCAATGACGTTCTGATTTGGTTTTGCATCTGTCAACAAAGCAATCAGCTGAGAACCTTCGTCCTGAACTTCAATTTTTCCCTCACGAAAAGCTTTGACTGCACTTAAATTGTATCTGCCTTCATTAAGCCTTAATCCGATAGGTGAAAGTTCTGTGCTTTTTGCAGTTATACCCTCACTTGCCAGCATTTTAATAGCTTCAGAAACGGTTGTTTTCAGTGTGTTTATGCGAATATCAACAGGAGCTTTTTCATTAAGAGCTTCAAGTTCTTTTGAGACGTTATCTCCAAATGCAGAAATAAGTTTCTCATAAAGCCATTCAGGACACTCAAGTTTTACCCATTCAGGCATTTCGTCATGAATAAGGTCTTTGTTTTCAAGAAAAGCTATCAGGTTGTTTTCTTGCTCATTTAATAATGCAGGGGCATATTTTTCACTTGAAAACAGTTCAGAAATATTTTTATTTGAAAAAGCAAGGTCTGCAATAATGAGTGCTCGTGATTTTTCTGTAATGGAAAAATCGGCTTTATCAAGCCACCATTTAAGTTTTGCCTGATTTCGTAAAATACGCCAGACTATATCTTGTATAGCTCGGCGGTCTTTTGAACCTATATAACGGCGTTTACGAAAAAAACCAGAAATGTTTTTATCCGCTGGATTTGAAGCAGCAGAAACTTGTTTTAGTAGTTCTACAGCAGCTTGAATATGTGATGCTTGTTTCATTAAATATTTCCTTGATGATAATTAGGGGCTTCCCTAGTGATTGCCACATCATGAACATGGCTTTCCTGCCAACCTGCACTTGTGATGCGTCTGAATACGTTGTTTTTCTGTAAGTCTTGAATCGTTGCATTTCCTGTGTAGCCCATTGCTGATTTAAGTCCTCCGATAAGTTGATGAACTATGTCTTTTACAGGACCTTTATAAGGAACTCTACCCTCTATTCCTTCAGGAACAAGTTTCAGGCTGTCGGAAACAGATTCTTGGAAATAACGGTCGGCAGAACCTCTTGCCATTGCAGCCAAAGAACCCATTCCCCTATATGATTTATAGCTTCTTCCCTGATAAAGGAAAACTTCTCCAGGGCTTTCATCTGTCCCTGCTAAAAGAGAGCCTATCATTACAGAATCTGCTCCTGCTGCAATTGCTTTTGCAATATCGCCAGAGTGTTTGATTCCGCCGTCAGCTATGACTGGAATTTTATATTTTTTTGCCATTTCGGACACTTCCATAATAGCAGATAATTGAGGAAGCCCAACACCTGCAATTATTCGAGTAGTGCATATCGAACCAGGACCTATGCCTACTTTTAACGCATCTGCTCCAGCTTTTATAAGAGCTTTTGCAGCTTCTGGAGTTGCGATATTTCCTGCTATAATTTGTATTTTATCAGAAAAGTTGCGGACTTCTTTTACTGTTTCAATGACTCCTGCTGAATGACCATGAGCAGTATCTATAACAACAACATCAACACCAGCTTCAATTAAAGCTATTGAACGTTTTAGCCCGTTTTCACCAACGCTTGCAGCAGCGGCTACACGCAATCTGCCTTTACTGTCTTTGCATGCATCAGGGCATGTTTCAGATTTTTCCATATCCTTGACGGTAACAAGACCAATGCAGCGGTATTCATCATCAACTACAAGAAGCTTTTCGATTCGGTGCTGGTGCAAAAGTTTTCGGGCTTCTTCCTGAGTTACAGTTTTCGGTACGGTAATCAAGTTTTCGTGAGTCATTAGTTCACTTACTTTAAGGCTTTTGTCTGTAGAAAACCTAACATCACGGTTTGTAAGAATTCCAACAAGAATACCAGAACTACGCTCTACAACAGGAATACCTGAAAAGCCCCACTCTTTTTTTAACTCAAGAGCGTCTGAAAGAGGCTGGTCTGGGTGAATAGTAACAGGGT
>DAOWDM010000241.1 GCA_030639035.1 Alphaproteobacteria bacterium | reverse complement strand
GGGGCGTTTATGGGCTTAATCTTTCGATGCAGCTTGCACGAAGAAAAATATCGCCTGTTCCTTTGATGATAGCAGAAGATATAATGATAAATCCTTTGCAAAAAAGATTATTGCGTGGTGCATTTAAAAATCATGCAATTGAAGCAAAGTTTGCAAGGCTTCACGGTAAAGTGAAATTGCCATATCCAATTCTTCATAGCATGGGAAATGATCTTGGTCTTGGTGATGTTTCTGAAAATTTCCATGGCAGCCCTGATATTGGAGTGGTTTTTTTTGAAACAGTTTCTTTTTCAAAGGAAAAAGTAAGAAAAGCCAAAGAACTCGCTTTAATTATCACAGGTTCTACATGGAATACTGAAATTTTGCGTGAGCATGGCATTGATAATGTAAGCTTTTGTCCTCAAGGTGTTGATTTGAGCTTGTTTCACCCAGCACCAAAAACAGATTTAATGCCTGACAGGTTTGTAGTTTTTTCAGGAGGAAAACTAGAGTACCGCAAAGGGCAGGATATAGTTGTTGCTGCTTTTAAAATATTTCATAGCAGGCATCCTGAGGCCCTTCTTATGACGGCATGGAGTAACAGGTGGCCAGAATCTATGAAACTTTTGGAGCTTTCATCTCATGTAAAAGGAATTCCTGTTGTGAGGTCTGACAGAAGTCTTGATATTCCTTCTTGGCTTAAAGCGAATGGCTTGCCTGACAATTCTTTTGTTGATTTGGGAGAGGTGAGTAATATTTTTATGCCTCAGCTTCTTCGTGAGGCAGATG
This sequence comes from Alphaproteobacteria bacterium, assembly GCA_030639035.1. Lineage (GTDB taxonomy): Bacteria > Pseudomonadota > Alphaproteobacteria > DAOWDM01 > DAOWDM01 > DAOWDM01. The sequence goes on along the minus strand of DAOWDM010000241.1, from coordinate 16,091 downwards.
TAGCATTGTTTACCAATAGATGTGAAGGCGGGACAAATCTGGTGGCAATGGAGTGCATGGCTTGTTGTTTGCCAACGATTTTATCTAAAAATACGGGGCATTTTGACTTGATAGAGACTAGCGAAGGGAAAGAAAAAAACTGCTATGCTTTAAATGAACAGCAGTGTATTGGAGAAAAATTGAAAATCCCAGATTTCTCAGGGTGGGGAGAGTCTTCTGTTGAAGAGGCTGTCGAAAAGCTAGAAAAGGTTTATTCGAATCGACAGGAGGCAAAAAAACGAGGAAATGCTGCCGCAGAGTTTATGAAAAAATGGTCATGGGAAAAGCAAATTGACAGACTTGTAGAGGCAGTGGAGGCGATTGCGATATAAAATAACATTTTTACACTTTTATGTTGACTACCTAGTGTGTAATGTATTATTATCTATAATTAGATAAGTTGGGTTTAAGCAATGCTTAGAATTAGTATATTTGCTTGAATCTTCGTGGCAAGACAAGGATTGTCTTGTGTTTTAAAACCTAGAAAGGGGTTATATCATGTCTACAGTAAATTTATCTGCCGCAACGCGGTCAAATCTACTTTCTCTACAACGTACAACAGGATTGATTGATCGTACGCAGAGCAGGTTGTCTACGGGTAAAAAAGTTAATAGTGCTATTGATGATGCTATGGCGTTTTTTACTTCTCGTAATCTTAACAATCGTGCAAGCGATCTTAACACAATTAAAGACGGTATTAAGGAAGGTATTAGCCAGATTAGTACCGCTCTTACTTCTCTTGAAAGTGTTGAAGATATCCTTTCGCAGATGAAAGCTGTTGCTTCTTCTGCTAAATCAACAGATGCTGCAGATTCTACTGCTCGTGAAACACTTCGTGCACAGTTTAATGACCTTCGTGATCAGGTTGATCATTTGGTTGATGATTCCGTTTATAACGGTATTAACCTTGTGAAAAGCGGTGCTGATACTCTTACTGTTAAATTTAGTGAGGCATCAACATCTCGTACATTGACAATTGCAGGTATTGCTTCTGACTCTACAAGTCTTAGTGTTTTATCTGGCGGTGCTGCTGCTACTGCTGGTGAGGCTCCTAGTGCTACTGAATGGGCTTCAGCTGGTAATTACGTTGCGAATATTACAACAGCAATGAATCAGATTGATTCTGCTTTGACTACAGTTCGTACAACAGCTCAGTCATTTGGTTCTAACGCATCTATGCTTGAAATTCGTAAAGAATTTACAGAGAACCTTGTGAACACTCTTACTGGTGGTGCTTCTGAACTTGTTAGTGCTGACCTTAATGAAGAATCAGCTAATATGCTTGCTCTTCAGACTCGTCAGCAACTTGGTACTATTGCTCTTAGTATGGCTCAGCAATCCCAACAGGGTGTGCTTCGTCTATTCTAGGCAGGTGCTTAATTGTTATAAAGAAAGCGGTGGCGAAAGTTGCCGCTTTTTTTTGCTTTTGTTAATTAAAAAGAAATTGTTTCTGGACTAATATTAAAAGAGAGAATAATTTGTTTGTATCAATTTAGTAAAAAGAAAGTTTAAAATGCCTCTAAAACTTAGCCTGAAACCAAACGAAAAAGTTTTAGTTGGAACAGCCGTCTTATGTAATGGTCCTACTAAGGCGGAGTTTGTTATTTTAAACCATGTACCTGTCTTAAGGCAAAAAGATATTATTACAGAAAAAGAAGCAGACACAATTGCTAAAAAGCTTTATTTTGCTATTTTGAGTATGTATGTTGAGCCAAGTAAGGAAAAGGTCTTTCACGATTTTTATTTTCTATTGATAAGACAGTTGCTTTTAACTCCAATTGATGATGATGGGGTTAATTTGATGGTTGAAATGTCGCATAGGATTATTGAAGGTGATCACTATAAGGCTTTGAAAGTCTGTAAAAAACTTATTGCTTATGAAACGGAGATTTTAAATAATGGCTAAAAAAGGTATCGGTGCATATCAGCAAACACAGAAAGATAATATGGCAAACCTTTCTCCACGAGAGGTAGAAGCTATGGCTTTCACTAAAGCAGCTGTGATGCTTTCTGAGGCACAAGAAAAAAATGAAGACAAAGAAGCTTTTTCTCAGGCTTTACGTTTTAATCATCTTTTGTGGACTATTGTTCAGGCTGATATTACAGAAGAAGAAAATCAACTTCCCCCAGAAATTAAAGCTAATGTTTTAAGTCTTAGTCTTTTTGTTGATAAGCAGACAATGAAAGCAATGCGTACTAATGAGGCAAAAGATTTAGAAGTTCTGATAAATATCAACCGTAATCTTGCCGCTGGTTTGCGTTCTAATAATGAAGAAGTTCCTCAAGAAGTTTCGTCTCGGGAATAAAAATTCTATTTTTATTGTTAGCTAATTTAATGGAGTTGAGACTTGGCTGATTATGCTGCATCTCCACTGCTCTCTAAAGCTATAGGCTTTTTGCAGTCGGGGGATTTGGATAGTTCTTTTTTCTTTGTTACATCATATTTGGATATGAATCCAGAAGATCCTGATGCATATAATCTAGCTGGAGTTGTTAAATTAAAACAATCTTTGTTCGATGAGTCTATAGAGTTTCTTTCAAAAGCCATAGAATTAAATGCGTCTGTTTCTCTTTATCATGTAAATCTTGGAAATGCTTTTGTTGGTGCAGAAAAGTATGAAAAAGCCAGAAAGAGCTTTCTTTTAGCTCTTGAACTTGAGCCAGATTTATCGGCTGCTTTATGCAGTCTTGGAAATGTGCTGGCTATTCAGGGCGAATTTGAGGCTAGTGTAAAATATTTTCAAAAAGCTATTAAAATAAATCCTGATAGTGATGCTTATCGTGGATTTTCAGTTGCTCTTCAAAAAAAGAAATCTTATGAAAAAGCCGTGGAAATGGCATATAAAGCTGTTAGCTTAGTGCAGAATGATGTGGAATGCTGGGAGAATCTCGGCATAGCTCTGCTTAAAAATTCAGAACCAGAAAATGCGGAAAAAGCTTTTAAGAAAGCTATTGAAATAAGACCTGATTTTGCTAATGCATGGAACAATCTTGCTATTATTCAAAAAGATTTTGATAATCTGAAAGATGCAGAATATTCGATTCGTCAATGTCTTTTGCTGACTCCTGATAATGCTACCTCTCTTAGTCTTTTTGCCGATATTCTTGTTTCTTTAAACAGAGACGATGAGGCCGTTTCTGTATATGAAAAAGCCATTTCTTTGTCTCCTAATCACGTCAATGCTAATAATAATTTAGCCCTTATTTTGCAAGATAGAGGAGATATTGAAAAATCTCTGCTACGTTTTGAAAAAGCCTTTAAATCCGCTCCTGACAATGTGTTTGTTATAAACAATTATGCAGGAGTTCTTAGAAAAACAAAAAAATACAATAAAGCTATAGCTTTATTTGACAAAGTAATTGCTCTTGGAAAAGCAGATGCTGGTATTTATAACAATCTTGGGCTTGTTTATGTTGATTTAAAAAACAGAAAAAAAGCAATTGAATGTTTTGAAAAAGCCATTTCTGAAAATGATGAACTACCTGAAGCATACAATAACTACAGTGCTTTATTGATTAAAATAAATGATATTGAAAAAGCAATTGAGATGCTAAAACAGGTCGTCAAAATAAGACCTGAATATTTGGAAGCATGGAATAATCTTGGGCATGCTTATTATATAGGCAATAAACTGAAAAAAGCTTTTGATGCTTTTAATCGTATTCTTGAAATTGACCCAGAGAATGGTTCTGCAAAATTCAGTCTTGGCGTGATTTCATGGAAAGAAAAAAAATACTCAAAAAGTCTTTCTCTGATTAAGGAAGCAATAGAAAAAGACGGTAAAAAAGTGTGTTATCTCAATATGCTTGGGCTTGTTAGCAGTGATATTGGTTTGGCAGAAGAAACAAAACATGCTTATGAAAAAATATTAGAAATAACAGAAGAACCTATTCCGCAGATTCATAGTAATTATCTTTTCTTTCTTCATTATAATCCGAAAATTTCAAATGAAGAATTATTTGAGGCTCATAAATATTGGGAAAAAGTAAACAGTGTTTCTATTAAAGACACTGATTACCCGCATATGAATAACCGCAATCCTGAACGACCTTTACGTATTGGTTATGTTTCTGGTGATTTTCGTTCTCATTCGGTTAGTTATTTTAGTCTTCCAATTATCGAGGGTCATCACAAATCAGAATTTGAAACTTACTGCTATTCTAATTCTCGAACAGAAGATGAGCAGACGATAAAAACTAAAAAAGCGGTTAATCATTGGCGAGATATCGTCGGTTTGCTACCAAATGAGCAACAGCAGCTTATCCGTGAAGATAAAATAGATATTCTTGTTGACCTTTCTGGGCATACTTCAGGAAACAAGCTACCTTTATTTGCATGCAAGCCTGCACCTATTCAGGTTTCTTATATTGGCTACCCGAATACTACAGGGCTTTCAGCTATGGATTATCGTATTGTTGATGATAAAACAGACCCTGTTGGTGAAAGTGATAAATTAAACACCGAAAAACTTGCTCGTATGCCTGATAGTTTCCTTTGTTATCGTCCTTCAGGAAAAAACGTTCCTGATGTTGCTCCACTGCCTTTTGAAAAAAACGGTTATATTACTTTTGGTTCGTTTAATAATATTTCAAAACTTGGACTTAATGTTGTAAAAGCATGGTCTGAAATTTTAAAAAGAGTGCCAAACTCCAAACTTTTATTAAAGTCTAAACAGCTAGGTGATGAAACTATCCGTGAAAGACTTGCGAATGAATTTGCTGATTGTGGAATACAATTAGATAGAATCTCATGCCAATACTATGCGGCAAGTTTGTATTCGCATCTTGAAATTTATTCACAAATAGATATTTGTCTTGATACCTTTCCTTACAATGGCACGACTACTACCTGTGAAGCATTATGGCAGGGAGTGCCGACTTTATGTTTTAACGGAAACCGTCATTCTGCAAGAGTTAGCAAAAGCCTTCTTTATGGAGTTGGTCTTGAATATCTGGTGGCAGAAAATGAAAATGAATATATAGAGCTGGCGGTTAAAACAGCAGCCGATACAGAAAAATTATCTGATTTACGTAAAAATTTGCGGTCAATAATAAAAGCTTCTTCATTATGCAATGAAGAGCGTTTTGTAACTAATTTAGAAAAATTGTACCGTCAAATGTGGAAAGACTGGTGCAAAGGTGAAGCTACATATGAAATAAAATCATTGGAAAGCCAAGAAATGGACGAGTTTGGCTTTGAATCCGATGATAAAAAAGACGAAGTTTCAACAGGAAAGCTTTCATCAACGCTATGAATTCTTATTTAAATTTAGCTATAAAATATTTAAATGAAGGGTTGCTAGAAGAAGCTGAAAAAATTTGTGAAAGCTTGTTAAATGAAGAACCTGAAAACGTTATAGCTTTACATCTTTTAGGACTTGCTGCTCAATCTGATGAAAATTTTGAAAAAAGCTATAAATATTTCTCAAGTGCGGCTTCAATAAATCCAGAATACGCTCCTGCACAAGACAGTCTTGGGCTGTTTTTTAAAAAAGCAAAAGAATATGACAAGGCATGCAGGCATCTTGAATATGCTGTAAAACTTCAACCAGAAAATCCAGATTATATAGATAATTTAGGAACAGTTTATCACGAAATTGGTAGAATTTCTGATGCTGAAAAATGCTTTAGAAAAGCAATCAACCTATCTAATGACCGAGCCGTTACATATGCTAATCTTGGAGCGTCATTGCTGGAACTTAACAAGCCTAATGAAGCAATAGAGGCGTGTAACAAGGCTCTGGAGCTTGAATCTGACAACCCCGACACGCTTATGAACCGAGCAACTGCTATGTTGATGTGCAGGGATTATAGCGAAGGTTTCAAGCAGTATGAATGCAGATGGAATACTCCAGCATTTATTGCGAAATACATAAAAAGGGATATTCCCCATTGGAATGGGGAGGACTTAAAAGGAAAATCCATATTAATACAAGGAGAACAGGGAATAGGCGATCAAATACAATTCGCACGATATATTCCTATGCTACTTAAAAAAAACGGGAAAGTCATTTTTGAATGTCATCAAAGTCTACACAGACTTTTTTCATGTCTGAATGTGAGCCATTTAGTTGACATGAAAGCTGATGTTAGTGCAGATATTCAAGTGCCGTTATTAAGTTTGCCTCGTGTTTTTGGTACGACAGATAAAAACATTCCAGCAGATGTTCCGTATCTTAAAGTGGAAAAAAGAAATTTTTTGCCTGCTCCTGCTGATGGAACAAAACTAAAAATAGGAATTGTTTGGGCAGGCAAAATGTCCCCTAGAGACAGGTCTTGCCCTTTTTCCTATTTTATGAAGATTGCAAAAAAGTTTCCTGTAACCTTGTATAGCATGCAAAAAGGTTCGCATTCCAAAGATATAAAAGAAGCTGAAAATATTATTGATATATCCAGCCAATTGACTGATTTTGCTGATACAGCAAATGCGATAATGCAAATGGATATGGTAATTTCAGTTGATACGGCAACTTTTCATCTTGCAGGAGCATTAGGAGTGCCTGTTTGGGGACTGCTCATTTATGGAGCTGACTGGAGGTATAGCCTAGAGGACAAAACAACCCCATGGTATCCAACAGCAAAACTGTTTCGTCAACCGCAGTCTGGAGACTGGGAAAGTGTGTTTGATTCTGTTAGCTCAGAACTTTTATTTTCTTGCTGTCATCGAATTACTTGACATCTACAGCAATGACAGCGGAGGGGAACGCACAAAAACACTGCCATTCTTGTAATAGTTTTGGCTTCTTAAGAAAGACTAACGACTGCCGTTCTTCATTGTCGCAATGTGCATAACATCTAACTTTTTATCTGCAAAGTCCTTGTTCGCAACTTTCCGATGCAAAACACTATACTGATGAGCAAAACGAGCAAAATTTTCTTGTTTGTTTTTATCATTTATCTGCCAATATTGACCTGAACCTTCAATATTGTATTTTTCGATTTTTGGAATATGCAGTATTTGCAAATCACTTCCTGAATCCAGTTGTTCTCTGGCTTCTTTGATAGCAGAACCAGTGTCGTCATTTTCAATAACAACTATTTTACCTTTTTCTGAATCAGATTTTATGTAAAGAATGTCCTTGTTTTCACTGCTTTCATCAGCACCAAGAATTGTCCTGATTTTCTTTAGCTTGTCTATTTTATCAGCAGGTAATTCGTCTGTGTTTACTCCAAGTCTTCTAGCTTGCTCATCACGGCAGATGTCGCCCATAACTCTTGAATAAATACGCCGAACTTCTTTTAAAGCAGCAACAGGAATTTGCTCGTTAACCGCATGAATAGTAGCGTCTCTTGGACCAATTTCTATGGCGGGGCATTTGAAAAACCGCATGTCAGAACCGCCACCGCTTGTTACCTTGTTAGGTTGCCTGCCTGTAGCTGCAGCAATAGAATCGCATATAGCGTTTATTTCTTTTTCAGGGGCTGAATAAAAAACATCTGCCATATTGTAGAAGTCTATTTTTTCCACACCTTTAGAGCCATTATTAGCATCTAAAAGCCTGTCGGATATGCCTTTTTGCAGAGTTTCGGAATCAAATTCGTCCGTATAACGGCAATCAAAAAGCACCAACTTTTCATTCATAGAGGTAGGAACCATCTGAGTCGCATCTGTAAAATGCTCGTTTCCTTTATCCAGAGTTTTTTCCGAAGCAGCAACTATATTTGCTACACGATATAAAGGGTTGTTCTCGCTATCTTTGCTTATATCGCAAGGTTTGCATTCAGAATTGTATTCATATGAAACTTTTATTTTTGCGTTGTTATGACCATTTGGATTCTTGGACTGCTCAATTTTTTTCTCGATTTCTTTATTTAATTTTTTAATTTTTTCAGGAGCATCAAGATTACACGAGAATGTTACAGAAGAAACTTCAGGCGAAACATTGCGTGCATGAGAAGCCCCATTTGCAGAAACAGGAACTACTGTTATCTTTTGCCCATCAACTGTAACTGGGTTTGCAAGCGTTTTTATGAGTCTTGCTTGATGCCATAGTGGATTATTTGCATCACCAGAATGCCCTGTATGCCCCTGCTTTCCTTCAAGGTCAACTTTTATCGTTACATTGCCAACTTTTACTGTTTGTTGTTCATTTAGATGAACATCTGTTCGCATTATTCCACGACTGCCGATTTTTCCTTCATCGCAGTTGTGTTCACGTGAAGACGGTTCTGCTACTAAACACTGGTCAATTTTTTCACCACGTTTTTCCAGCTCCTCTAACACAAGACGAGTTCCGTAAAATCCGCCTGTTTCTTCGTCTCCTGAAAGAATGAAAGTGAATTTTCCAGGGAAATTTTCTTGTCCGTCAGGATACATTTCAATTGTATCTACAGCCGAACCAATAGCAGACACTATAGGTCCTTTCATATCAACCGCACCACGACCGACTATGATTTCTTCACCATTTTCATTTTTGATTATATTGCCAGCAAATGGGTCGCCGTTGCTCAAAGTCCATTCTTTCGCATCACCAGCAGGAACAACATCAAGATGTCCTGATATAACTGTATGAGGCTCTCCGTTGCCGTATGAGGCTACCAGATTTATAACTTCTTCATTCTTATCATTGATAAAAACCATAGTTTCTGTGGTAAAGCCCATTTTCTCAAACTGCTTTTTGCATAAATCAGTTGAATCGGCTGTGTTTGGAGTAACACTAGAACTCTGAATAAGCTTTTGAAGAAAAGAAACAGAATCAAAGGAATCTTTTTTCAAGGATTTATTCAGCTCTTGAAATGCGTCTATTGCATTTTCAATATCTACAGGTTTCCCTGTGATGTTATCACGATATGTCTTGTTTTTATCAGCCATGTTAGCATGGTAACTTATTTAAAAACAATTAGCACGTATTTTTTTGTACATTTTGACTAAAAACTAAAAAAAGTTCTTTGATTTTTTCTAATAAAACATCTGTCTCAAATGGTTTTTTTAGCACCATGTCAGCACCAAAAATACCTGCAATTTTTAATACGTTTTCCATTGTTATCTGACCTCCGCCAGATACGGCTAGAATTTTTATATCAGGATAATGAGCTCGTAATTCTTTTATTGTTTCCAAGCCTTCTTTTTCTGGCATAAAAATATCAGTAATGACAATATCTGGCTTGTTGGAAATGGCAGATTTTAGACCTTCTTTGCCATTATTTGCTGAGGTTACATCATATCCAGCATCAATAAGAATGCTTTTTATTAGCTCTCTGACAATATCATCATCTTCAATTACAAGAATTTGAACCACAGCATACCACTTAATTAATAACCTAAGGAACTTTATAGTACACTAGAACTACTGCAAGTAGCAATATGAATAACATGGTATGTGCAAATAAAATGCGTATAGTTTTTTAATCAATGAACAAGATAAGGGCTTAGGTCATTTCTAAATACTATTGTAACGGCAGCATTTTTGTTTTTTGTTTCGCCTATGCAAATGCCATCTGCTGAATAAACTGCCCATATTTTTTCATTGTTTTTAATTGATGTTTTAACATAGGCGACGTCATCTTGCCCCCACAACATTAAAGCTTCAACGGGCAGAGAAGAGGCTGCTCCATCATCAAAAAATTCAATTTCATCAAATTGATATTTCATTATAATTAGCACCTGCTTTTCGAAACATTACAAAAATACATACCTTGAAACTATGTTGTATATTTCGGTATAGTCAAGACTTTGTTAATAGTTATGAAAAGAAAATGAACAAAATCATTGTAATTGCAGGAGCTACGGCATCAGGCAAGTCATCACTAGCGGTTGCTGTTGCGGAAAAGTTTTACGGTACAGTAGTAAATGCGGACAGTATGCAGGTTTATAAAGAGCTGCGACTCCTTACGGCAAGACCTTTGGAAAAAGAAGAAAAGCAGATTCCTCATCGACTCTATGGAGTGCTTTCTGGAGAAAAGGCATGTTCTGCTGGCATATGGCTGGAAATGGCAAAAAACGAGATTAAAACAGCATGGGCAGAAAACCGTATCCCTGTAATTACTGGTGGAACAGGGCTTTATATAAGCAGCCTTGTAAAAGGACTTTCCCCGATTCCTGAAGTTTCTCAAAGCATTAGGAAGCAGGCTAGAGAACTTATGGAAAATGTCGGGAACGAGTCTTTTTACTCATCTTTAGCAGCTAAAGACCCTGAAATGGCTTCCCGTCTTCATGTTTCAGATTCGCAAAGACTAATTCGTGCTTGGGAGGTTTTAGAATCGACAGGTAAATCCCTCGCATATTGGCAAAGCTTACCTCCAAAGCCTGTAATTGATGTGAATCCTTTTGTTATTTTTATAAACAGACCAAGAGAAATTCTTTATGAAAATTGCAATAATCGGTTTGTAGAGATGTTTGATAATGGAGCGGTTGAAGAAGTCCGCAGTTTGCTTTCTTTAAATTTGTCCGCAGAATTGCCTGTTATGAAAGCTTTGGGGGTTAAAGAAATAACAGCATTTATAAATGGAAATAAAACCAGACAGGAAGCTATCGAAGCCGCTCAGCAAGCGACACGACGCTATGCAAAACGGCAGACAACATGGTTTAAGCATCAGCTTGAAGCTAATATGATTGTTTCAAAATTGGATAAAGATAGGTTGTCTAGTGAAATGTTTTCTAAGATTCATTTGTTTTTGAATAAAAACTGCTAGTAAAATATGGGGAATCTGTTCTATATATAATATAATAATCAATATGCTTTTTATAAAGTGAGGAATAATGTTTTCAAAGCTGATGGGTTGGCTTTCTGCCGATATGGCGATTGACTTAGGTACAGCGAATACTTTGGTTTATGTTAAAGGGCGTGGTATCGTGCTTAACGAGCCTTCTGTTGTTGCTATTGCTGAGCGTAAAGGTAAAAAACACGTTCTTGCAGTAGGGAACGAGGCAAAAATGATGCTTGGTCGTACACCTGGCAACATTCAGGCTATTCGTCCTTTGCGAGATGGCGTGATTGCTGATTTTGAAGTTGCTGAAGAAATGATAAAGCACTTCATCTTAAAAGTGCATAATCGTCGAAGCTTTGCTTCTCCAATGGTAGTTGTATGTGTTCCATCTGGCTCAACAGCCGTTGAACGCCGTGCTATTCAAGAATCAGCAGAAGCAGCTGGAGCTAGAAAAGTTCTGCTGATAGAAGAACCTATGGCAGCCGCTATCGGGGCAGGTCTTCCAGTTACAGAACCAACAGGAAGCATGATTGTTGATATTGGTGGCGGAACAACTGAAGTCGCAGTTCTTTCTCTTGAAGGTATTGTGTATGCTCGTTCTGTCCGTGTCGGCGGTGATAAAATGGACGAATCTATTATAGCTTATATTCGTCGCAATCATAACTTGCTGGTTGGTGAAGGTTCTGCTGAACGTATCAAAAAAGAAATCGGTTCAGCTTGTCCTCCTGATGACGGAGACGGTCGCACAATAGAAATTAAGGGACGTGATTTGATGAACGGCGTTCCAAAAGAACTAATGGTCAGCGAACGTCAAATAGCAGAAAGTCTTGCAGAACCAGTAAGTCAGATTATTGAAGCTGTTAAAGTTGCTCTTGAACATACTGCTCCTGAACTTGCAGCAGATATTGTTGATAAGGGTATAGTTTTGACAGGCGGCGGAGGTCTTTTGACCAATCTTGATTATGTTTTACGTCAGGCTACAGGTCTTCCAGTATCAATTGCAGATGATCCGTTGACTTGTGTTGCATGGGGAACAGGTAGAGCTCTTGAAGATCCAAAGCTAAGGTCTGTTCTTTCTTCCATGTACTAGGTTTTAGACAACAGTTAGAGGATATGATTTCGTGAAGCACCGTTTAGGACACATGGGAGAGCTTCACAAGGTCAGTGCTATTATTAGGCGGTTTGCTCTTCTAGTTTTGGTTTTAGCTTCGTTTTGTTTGATGTTGCTTGGAAAAGCTGACAACGTTATTGCCGAGCGTGTTGGAACTTATGTTACAGATATGTTTTCTGTGCTTGTTGAGCAAATGGCACGACCCGCTGCCATAGTTTCTGATGTAGTTAATAATACACTGGAGCTTGCTCATATAAGAATTGAAAACGTTAAATTGCGTGAAAAAAACATGCGACTGCTAAAATGGCAGTCAGCCGCACGAAAGCTAGAAGCTCAAAATATTCAGTTAAGAAATATACTTAACTTTGTTCCAGCTCCAGAAACTTCATATATCACAGGTCTTGTCATTGCGGACACAGGCGGAGCTTTTGCTCATTCATTTATATCAAACGTTGGTAAAGCTCATGGCGTTAAAAAAGGTCATGCAGTTATAACTGGAGACGGACTTGTTGGGCGTATAGCAATGACAGGAAAAAAATCTTCCCGTATTTTACTCGTTACAGATATTAACTCAAGAATACCTGTTCTAGTCGAAAGCACACGAGCAAAAGCTGTGCTTGCAGGGGATAATACTAAGCAACCTTTGCTTATGTACCTTGGACGCAATGCTCAAGTTTCTATAGGAGACAGAATTACAACATCTGGACATGCTGGAGCATTTCCGTCAGGGCTTCCAATAGGAATTGTCAGCTCTATAAATGACAGAGAAGTAAGAGTCAGATTGTTTATGAATCGTAGTCGCTTGGAGTATGTCCGTATCGTTGACTACAATCTTTCTGCTATTTTACAGGACATTGATTCTGATAAAAGAATAGGAGAATAGGCGTTGAAACCAACTTTTCTGCATCGTCTGGCTTTATTTTCTCGTCGTTTAGTGCCTATGGAAATTACAATTCTGCTGCTACTAATTTCTATTCTACCCTTGAGAATTCCAGAATATTCTTTAATAAAGCCTGCTTGGGTAATGATTTCGGTTTTTTACTGGTCTATTCATCGACCTGACCTTTTTGGACAAGGTTCTGCTTTCTCTGCTGGACTTCTGCTTGATTTATTTGAAGGTAGTCCTTTGGGTGTAAATGCTCTTATTTTTCTTATGATTTATACATTGGTGCTAACGCAGAGACGTTTCTTTATTGGAAAACCTTTTGGTGTTTCATGGTGGGGATTCAGTATGGTTGCGGCAGCAGCTATGTTTGGGCAATGGTTTTTGGTAAGTTTGATATATGGTCAAATAACTCCAATAAAGATAATTGCATTTAGCTATTTGTTCACAGTAGGTCTTTATCCTGTTGTTGGGTGGATATGTGCAAAAACGCAATCTTCAGTTTTAAACGAGGTGTAAATGATTCGTGACGGCGACAGAAGCAAGATGTTTACACGGCGTACAGCAATGCTTGCTGGCGGTAAGTTTTTTCTTGCTACAACGCTTGTCGGAAGAATGTATTATCTGCAAGTTATAGAAGCTGATAAATACATTATGAAGGCTAATGATAATCGAATTAGCTTGCGTTTGCTGCCTCCTCCCAGAGGTCTTATCCTTGACCGTTTTGGTTCTCCTCTTGCTATTAATAAGCAAAACTTCAGGGTTTTGATAGTTTCTGAGAAAACAGCGAATCTTGATGCTTCTTTGTCTGCTATAAATAGAATCCTTCCTTTGAGCAAGCGTGAATTACGCAAAATCAAACGAGAAGCAAAACGCAAAAGAAACTTTGTCCCAATCACAGTAAAAGAAAATCTTTCATGGAAAGATATGGTGCGGATTCAAGTAAATGCTCCTGATTTACCAGGAGTTATAATTGATGAAGGTTTGAGCAGATTTTATCCAAATGGAAAAACAGGTGCTCATGTACTTGGATATGTTGCTTCAGTATCTGAAAAAGATCTTACTGGCGACCCTCTTTTAGAACTTCCTGGGGCTCGCATAGGCAAAGCAGGAATTGAAAAAGTTTATGACCTTGCTTTAAGAGGAAAAGGCGGAAACAAAAAAGTCGAAGTAAACGCTCTGGGGCGTGTCATCAGAGAAATGGAACGCAATGAAGGAGAAACAGGAGCAGAGATTCAATTATCTCTTGATATAGAATTGCAAAAATATGCAATGAAAAAATTAAAAAATAAAAGTGCGGCAGTTGTTGTTATGGATATTCACACAGGCAGTGTTTTGACGTTAGCTTCTACTCCGTCTTTTGACCCTAACGCATTCAACAAAGGGCTTTCTTTCAAGGAATGGAGTTCTCTTAGTTCAAATCCCAACCACCCTCTTGTTAACAAAGCTACAAGCGGAAGATACTCACCTGGTTCTACTTTTAAAATGATAGTAGCTCTTGCTGCATTAGAAGCAGGCGTTATTTCTCCTGAACAAAAAGTTATATGCAAAGGGCATATTGAGCTTGGCAACCGCCGTTTTCACTGTTGGAAAAAAGAAGGACACGGAGCTGTAAATCTTAAAGAAGCAATACAGCATTCTTGTGATATTTATTTCTATGAAATAGCAAAAAGAGTGGGCATTAACCGCATTGCTAAAATGGCAAAGCGTTTTGGTTTAGGAGAAGTTTCAGGAATAGACCTTCCAAACGAATCTAATGGACTAATTCCAGATAAGGCATGGAAAAAACAAAAAGTCGGGGACGCTTGGCGGTTGGGTGATACATATAATGCTGGCATCGGTCAGGGGTTCGTTTTAACTACTCCGCTTCAACTTGCTGTTATGACTGCCCGCATTGCAAACGGCGGTATAGCCGTTACTCCGCATGTATCTATACAAAAGAAAGATACAGATGACAAAGAAGACTCGTTTCCTGCAATGGATATTTCTAGGGCTAATCTTCAAATTATTAAAGATGCAATGAATTCAGTTGTTAATGCTTATGGAGGAACAGCTTTCGGTTCTAGATTTAAAGTAAAAAATGCAACAATGAGTGGAAAAACAGGCACTACTCAGGTTCGCAGAATCTCTATGCAGGAAAGGACAAGCGAGGGCGGAGTTCGCAAACAGGAAGATATAAAACGCAAGTTGCGAAATCATGCTCTGTTTGTTGGTTTTGCACCTTCTGATTCTCCAAAATACGCTATTTCTGTTCTTGTTGAACATGGAGGAAGTGGCAGTAAGGCAGCAGCTCCAATTGCAAGAGATGTTTTACGTAAAGCAATAAGAATCAATTCGTCCAGAACTCCAGATAAAACAAAAAGGACGACTTAAAGCTATGTTTAAACAGGAAAAACTGACTTTATGGGAAAAACTCTGCAGCATAAGCTGGTCTTATGTGCTGTTTATTTGCATTACTTCTGCAATTGGAATAATGATGCTTTATTCCGCCGCAAACGGTTCATGGGATCCATGGGCAAAACGGCAAATGATTCGCTTGGGAATAGGGCTAGTTGCAATGCTGGTTCTGGCTCTTATTGATATACGGATATGGATGAAATATGCGTATTTTATGTATTTTGCTTCGTTAATGCTGTTGCTGGCAGTTGAATATCAAGGTCTTATGGGGGGCGGAGCTCAACGCTGGCTTAATCTGAAGTTTTTTCTTTTACAGCCATCTGAAGTAATGAAAATTTCTTTGGTTCTAGCTCTTGCCCGATATTTCCATAGTTCTACTATTAATGATGTCGAACGCATACCATATTTGATAGTACCAATTATTATGGTGCTGATTCCAGCAGGGCTGATAATCAGGCAGCCAGACCTTGGAACAGCTCTTTTGCTGATTATGATTGCAGGCATAATGCTGTTTGTTGTCGGTGTGCAGATGTGGAAATTCGGAGTTATTTTTGCATCGGGGCTTATCGCTATTCCAATTGTATATAAATTTTTTCTACATGATTATCAAAGAAATCGAGTGAAAACCTTTATAAATCCAGACAATGATCCTATGGGGGCAGGCTATCATATTATTCAGTCAAAAATAGCTATGGGTTCAGGAGGTGTTTTTGGAAAAGGCTTTATGCAGGGAACTCAAAGTCGCTTAGATTTTTTGCCTGAAAAACAAACTGACTTTATTTTTACAATGCTTGGAGAAGAGTTTGGAATGATAGGCGGGCTGATACTAATAGGGCTTTATATGATACTTGTAGCTTATGGAATAATCATATCAGTTAGAAGCCAGAATTATTTCGGAAGACTAGTCGCTATCGGAGTTACAGTTAATTTCTTCCTGTATATGTTTATAAATATGGCTATGGTAATGGGACTTATCCCAGTCGTAGGAGTACCTTTGCCTCTAATTTCTTATGG
>DAOWDM010000208.1 GCA_030639035.1 Alphaproteobacteria bacterium | reverse complement strand
TTCCCATGCTATGAAGAGTTGGATACGGCAACTCCACCTCGCTATGAAGACTTGCAAACTTTACTTCAATTGCATGATTTTTAAATGCTCCCTGCAGCAAGTTCTTTTGCAGTGTATTTATTTTCATATCTTTTGCCAGCATCAAAGGAACAGGTGATATTTTTCTTCGTGCAAGCTGTATCGAAAGATTAAGCCCATAAACGCCCCAACCGCTTGGCAATCCTATTTCCCAACCAATCCCTAGTTTTTTCAACATAAATTCTTCCCTTAAAACTTTTAGAACTTTTTATACTCATAAGCTTTTATTAAGTATTTTAACGTACTTTATTTAAAAACATACATGACATATAGCTATTTTATCGCTATTCTCAGTAAAAATATTTTATATCTTAGAAGGATTTCATCTAATGACCACCGAGAAACTAGACAACGTCCACTCCATGCTTGGTCAGGTATCAGCAGACATCAAAGAAAGCGGGGATACAACCCATGGTAAAATTGATGAATTATTTGATGTAATGGACGACCTTGCTGCCAACATTCTGGCTGTTCAAGCAGTTACCTCTGCTCTTTGTAAGAAATACCCTATCGAAATGGATAACGTCAACGCATGGATAGAAGAAAACATGAATACAGAAGGTCAAGGTGCTGAAAAAACAGCTATGTTGGCTGAATATTTGACTACTAACAAATAATACCAATTTTGTTTTTATTACCCTGAATTTCTAGTTCATAAAGAACCTCTTTAAAAATAGAAATTCAGGGCTTTTTTTGTGTTTGAATGCCTAATTAGTTTTAGTTTTAAGGAAAGAATTAAAAATCGTTTGCCCATAGCATGGGACGTTTTTCTTCCTCTCCAAGAAGCTCTATCGTACTCTGGTATTCTTCCAAACAGTCAACATATTCAGAAACAGCCTGAACAATATGCTCGTTTATATCCGAACCGTTTTCAGGAGATATTGCTTCAAGTCGCTCAACAAGGTTCTCATCTAGCGATAAAGTAATAATTCTTTTTGATGTTATACCGTCTAAATGTATAGCCACTTGTATTCTCCATTAAATAAAGTCTGTTCGTTTTTGAATTTAAGCACTATATATACTAAAACGACTCGATGACTATAACTATATAGAGCATAAAGTAAACAAATGTCTAAGACTTTATCTAAACAAAACAAAAAAACTATCTTTTCACGTCTAACTCTTTGGTTTAGTTGGATAATTTCTTTTGCTGTCTGGGCTGGACTGGCTTCTTTAGTGCTTGTAATTATTTATGCCTATGACCTGCCTGATATTGAAAAAGCAGCATCAGCAAAACGCCGTCCGTCTATAACTGTTATCGCAGAAGACGGTGATATTATTGCTACTTTCGGTAAAGTTTACGGAGAACCAATACAGACAAAAGAACTGCCTTCTCATTTAATACATGCAGTGCTGGCAACTGAAGACAGGAAGTTTTATGACCATCACGGTATAGATATAATCGGTATTAGCCGAGCTTTTGCCACAAATATCCTAGCAGGAAGAATCAAACAAGGTGGCAGCACTATTACCCAACAAGCTGCAAAAAATCTTTTTCTTTCTCGAGAACGCTCAATAAAACGTAAAATACAAGAACTGCTGCTGGCTTTTTGGCTGGAGCATAAGTTT
This sequence comes from Alphaproteobacteria bacterium, assembly GCA_030639035.1. Taxonomy (GTDB): domain Bacteria; phylum Pseudomonadota; class Alphaproteobacteria; order DAOWDM01; family DAOWDM01; genus DAOWDM01. The sequence continues at coordinate 1,447 of DAOWDM010000208.1, read as the reverse complement.
ACAAAAGACCAGATTCTTACTCTTTATTTAAACCGTGTTTATTTCGGTTCAGGAACATATGGAATAGAGGCCGCTTCAAGACGTTACTATGACTGCTCTGCCAAAGATCTTTCTTTATATCAATCGGCTGTTCTTGCAGGACTTTTAAAAGCTCCGTCCCGTTATAATCCTGTACGCAGTGCAGATGCAGCAGATAAACGAGCAGAACAAGTGCTTCAAAACATGGTTAATGCTGGATATCTGACTAAAAAGGAAGCCAAAAATGTTCCTTATTTCAAAGCCGTTCCAAGTGCGAAACGTGTCGGAGGAGGATATTATTTTGCAGACTGGATTCTTGATAATGTTAGCTCATATCTAGGCAATATTGACCAAGACATAACGGTCAAAACAACACTCAATCCTCAAATTCAAAAAGCATCAGAAAAAGCCCTGTCCAATAAACTAAAAACAGAACAAGGGGCAATAGTTGTGCTTGATAAAAATGGAGCTGTAAAAGCTATGGTAGGAGGCAGAAGCTACTCAGAAAGCCAGTTTAACCGTGCGGTTCAAGCTTTAAGACAACCAGGTTCAGCATTTAAGCCGTTTGTCTATCTAGCAGCCGTAGAAGAAGGCTACAGACCAAATGATATGGTTGAAGACAGACCTGTTACCATTAGAGGCTGGAAACCGAAAAATTACAGCAAAAAATATAAAGGAACGGTAACTCTTAAAGATGCTCTTGCAAAATCATACAATACTGTATCTGCCTCTCTTGCTGAACAAATAGGGCAGGACAGAGTAAAAAAGGTCGCTCGCAGGCTTGGTATTACTACCAATATGACTGATGAGCCAGCTCTTGCTTTGGGTGCAAGCGAAGTGAAATTAATAGAATTAACAGCAGCATATACAGCCTTTGCAAATCATGGGTTTGGAGCATGGACATATGGAATCAATGAAATAACTGACAGCAAAGGGAACGAACTCTACAAACGCAAAGGCAGCGGTTCTGGGCGATTGATAAAGGCTAGACATGCTTCATATATGAATGAAATGCTTGTTGAAGTTATTACAAATGGAACTGGAAAAGCTGCAAATTTCGGCGTAAAAGCAGGCGGTAAAACTGGCACTAGCCAGAACAATCGAGACGCATGGTTTATCGGCTATACTGATGAGTATATAGCTGGAGTATGGGTTGGAAATGACAACGGCTCTCCAATGAAAAACGTAACAGGCGGAGGCTTGCCTGCTAAAATCTGGCGTGAAATAATGAAAAAAACCCAGCCCTAAAAAACTTGGCTGTGTTGTATAATAGTATTGCTGTCTGACCGATTTCCATGCAATGAGAGAGTAGCTCTTCCACCACCAACACGTCATTCTTTTAAACTCAATCGTCATCCTGAACTCGTTTCAGGATCTACTTTTTTCTGACGGTTAAAAGAAGTAGTAGATCCTGAGCTAAATTCAGGAT
>DAOWDM010000211.1 GCA_030639035.1 Alphaproteobacteria bacterium | reverse complement strand
GATCGCAAATCAAAAATATTCGTTTTGAAAAAGCGCATTGGGAACTTTTCCATCCACGGTCTAAATCGGTGTTTGAGAATGCCGAGGTTTTTGACGATTGTGGGGTCAGTTTGGATCTTGGGGTCGCATTTGTGAAAAATGACCATAATCGGAACAAATCGGCTAATTTCTTCAAAATAGTCAGTAAGCTCGTGGAAAAACTTTAGAGACTCGTCAAACCGCGGAGAATCTTGGACGTCGACAACATAGTAAAACATATCAATACCGCTTAAGTACCGAACCTTATGGGAGAGGTATTCATCAATGTAGGATTTTTGTCCTCCAAAATCATTTAAATAGATGAGGTGATCCATAAACTGAAAATTGGTTCGTTCGACCTTGATAGTGGGCTTTAACCCACGAACGGCTTCGGGGATGTCGAACTTCTTTTTCATTGCGAGGAGTGTATTCTTCATCACCATTTTCATTTTTTGTATATATGCCGTCAACTAGCACAGCTATAGAAATACGCTTCACTGTTCCAACATTGCGAACCATATTTGTAGTCTTACGGGAAACTTCATAGTTAACGGTTTCTTCTGTACGTCCCTGTGTGCTTGATGTTCCTGAATTTACAGAATCTAAACCAGCATTTGGAAGATTTTGCCCTACAGATACAGCATCAGGATCGGATTCATTTGAAGCTGCGTTTTCTTCAACAGAAACTGTAGAACGCACTACTTGTCCCTCGGGATCAAACTCTTCTTCATTGATTACAACATGGTCAAAATCCATTTCAACATTAACATTAGCTCGAACTTTTTGAAATCCTACTGTGCGTTCAAGCATATTTGTTATTTGTGTAGAAAGTCGTCTTTCATAGTTTCTGCGTCTTTCTTCGTTTGTAACACGCAGCATTTCCTCTGAATCTTCGAAATTACGAGTAAGCAGCGTGCCCTTTTCATCAATAATAGAAATATTGTTCATTTCAAGTTTCGGAATAGCATCTGCAACAAGATGCTGAATAGAAGTTACAGTTTTTCCTTTCAGTCTTTTTCCAATTGTATTAACAATAATAGATGCTGAAGGTTTGCGTTCATCCTGAGTAAACAATTCACGTTTCGGCAATACCAAATGAACCCTTGCTGCCTTGATTCCTTCAATAGAGCGGATTGTTCTTGACAATTCCCCCTCCAAAGCACGCACAAGATTAACATTCTGTAGAAAACTAGTAGTGCCAAGAGCACTGCTTTCATCAAAAATTTCATAGCCGCTCGCTGCACCTGTAGGTAAGGCAAGCTGTGACATTTGAACTCTGAGCCTTATAACTTTATCTGCTGGAACATAAATTTCAGTGCCTTTGTTCTTTAAAGTATATGGCACTCGCATTTCACCAAGCTGTGCTATAACTTGTTTGGCATCTTCAGAAGCAAGATTGCTGTAAAGAAGAGTTTCATCAACAGAAGAGAAGTGAATTGCAAAATAAACAAGGAAACCAAGCAAACTAAGAGCTACGCCAGCCATAGAAGCAAGACGAGCTGGTCCTAAACCACGCATTGTTTGAACAAAAGCATTCATAAAGCAATATTCCCAAAACTGTGTTGCATAAATTACGAATAAAATCTGAAATTAAAAAACTTCCAGAAATTCCTCAGCAGATTACTATCATAATACTATGAATTGGTGAAAATTATATTAACACTAGGCAATTTTTGCCCATCTGACAAATGATATTTGAGAATTGTTCAATAAATTACATTCCACACTATCGTCATTCTGAACCACCTCCAACAGTCATCCTGAACTCGTTTCAGGATCCACCTTTTTCTTCACCGTAGAAAACGAAGATAGATTCTGAATTAAATTCAGAATGACAGTGTGGGGTTCAGAATGATAGCGAGTTGGAAGCAGAAAAATATAATCAATTTATAGTGTTTTGGTTATACCATAAAAAAAGCCCTGAAAAATATCAGGGCTTTTAGTTTCTCGGTTTTCTACCAAAAAATAGTCTTATCGTTTAACTCTCATCAGTTCTTCCAACATAGCGTCAGTAGTTGTGATGATTTTCGCAGCGGCAGAGTATGCTCTTTGCGTAGTAATCATTGCGGTGAATTCTTCACCAAGGTCAACGGTTGATGATTCCAGTGAACTAGCATTAATCGAACCAGCACCGCCATCGCCAGCCTGACGAAGAGTTGGCTGTCCAGAATAGTCTGTTTCAATCCAAGCATTACCTGTCAAAGATTCCATACCATTCGGATTAACAAACGTAGCCAAAGGTATTTGAGCAACAGGTCTTGTTTCACCATTATCGAACAAAGCCGTTATAATTCCGTCCGAACCTATAGTAACACCTGCATAGTTACCGAATTTAGCACCGTCCTGTGAAATATAGTTAGGTATAAATTCACCAGCCAGATGAGTAAGTCCATCAGGTGTATTAACATTACCCATAAACAAATCGATAAGAGAACCGCCGTCCTGTTGTCCATTCATATTCTGAGCACCGTTAGCCCATTCGATTTCCATGCTGTCAATATTGAAATACTTTGGCGTACCGTCTGAATTGAAACGAATAGCAGGAGCTTTTGAACCAGCCTCACCATCAGCTTCACCATTAAAAGTAAAAGTATCACCAATAACCTGAGCACCACCTGCTATTGTTGTTGAAGCTGTAGCTCCATCGGATTTTAATTCACCAGTAACAGCTCCTGGAACTGCTGTTTCAATACCTGAGGAAGCAGTTATAGTCATTGCAACTGCACCAGCACCACCTTCAGTGAAACATGTAGCATCATCAGCAAGAACATCTGATGTAAAAATAGATGCACCATCAGCTACATATCTGCTTGGAGAAGTGTCATTAGCAGCAATAGCAGCTTTCAGCAAGTTCACAACTCCTATTGGGGTAGTAGCATCAGCACCTACAGGCAATGTAGTAAGATCAACTTCAACTATAGGTGCAACAACACCGCCACCATTAGTAAATTCATAAGTAACTCCACCCAATGCTAATGTATCACCGATATAGTCAGCTTTATCCAAGGTGTTGAAGTTTATTCTTGTGCTGTCTAAGATATTGAGCATAACGTCCCCACCGCTTTCAGACTGCTCTATATCAAGAGAAGTGCCGCTTTTATTAAAACGTGTAGGTTCTGTTCCATTTAGAGTGATTGCCGCATCAAGCAAAGTTATAACAGCTTCTCTATCTACAACAAGACCTGTCTTTGCAGTAGTAATGCTCACCTCAATGTTTTTTGGATCGATTAAAGGAGCACCGTCTGTAAATTCATATATTTTATTGCCAATGCACATTGTACTACCAGCATAATCTGCAGCAAGCGTACTTTCAAAATCTATTCTTCCGCCGTTTTTAAGTTCCCAGTCAATTTCTGGAACAGTAAAAGCTCCAGAAGGAAGACCAGTAGTAAGATTTGGATTAGCAGAAGACTGCAAACACTGCAAACAGCTAGAAGTATCAAAGAACAACGGAGATCCTGTTATTGACTGTTCAACAGCAATTCTATTATTAACAACTGTAAAACGATTTCCAGCAGGAACGTTTGCTGTAATAGCTGTATGGAAATGATCCATAGCATCGTTTATAGAAACAACTCCTGTTGAAATATCCACCATTACAACAGTTTCACCTGTAGCAGGAACTGTACTTGTAGTTCCGTCTGTAGAAAACTCGAAAATATAAGTTGCTTCATCTGCTCCTCCGCCAACATCATCTGTAATTTTAATGCTGGTGTGGTTGTCAGGAATTTTTGAAAATTCAAGCTGTCCACGAGCAGAATAAACATCATCTGATATGTCTACAGTTGTTTCACGATCGTCATAAACAATCATCGTAGCTGCCCCTTCAGGCATTTGAGAGTCTAAAGACCACGCATTAGAACTTTCCTTTGTATATTGGAAATTAATGTTGTGCGAATTTCCCAAAGAGTCATATACCAAAACAGCAAGAGCCTGACGACCTCCCGCCTCTGGCTCACTCTCATCAAATATAGGATCAGACGCTGGCAGATTTGCACCAAGCCTTATTTGTTTTGTAGGAGTTGCTGTACCACCAATAGTATTAAAGTTAACAGGTCTCAAGTTGCGGCTATCAATAATATTGTCATTGATGTAAGTGTATGTGCCTGAGGTATCCTGATAAGCTTTCATATAGTTAATATCACCAACATTAACCAAAGAAGCAGAAGTACTGCCGTCATGAGGCATCAGCGGCCATGCTTGAAGGTAAAAACCACCTGTGTTTTTAAGATAGCCACTCTCGTCCATTCTAAATGAACCAGCTCTGGTATATCCCCAAAGGTCGCCTGAACCTGGGTTCGCAGATTCATTAACCACATAAAGCCCTTGACCTGATACAGCAATATCTGTTGCTGCTGAAGTTGATGACAACAACCCCTGTGCATCAATGCTTGTCTGTGGTCTGGACTGAACACCGCCTGGTGAATACTTGGTTGTAGAAATCTGTTTAGTTATAAGTGTCTGGAACGAAACTTCCGTTCCTTTATAACCAATAGTGTTAATATTTGAAACATTATCAGCTATAGCTCCCATCGCACTCGACTGAGCTGCTAGACCTGATACTCCTGAAAAAAGTGCTCCATAAAGACTCATTTTCTCTCTCCTTTTTTTCTTATTCCGAACTACTAGCTTTTAATTTATTAAATTTCACAAACGGATATTACTTTGCCTACGTCAATAGTCATATCGTCCAATCCAAGCAGCGTACTATTTCCATCATTTGTAATAGAATTAACCTTTCCAAATGATGTTATGGTTGTATTGACGGTTTGCCCTTCTTGTAAACTAAGGGCAGTTATTGAAAGTTTGTATTTCCCATCAGGCAGCTGCTCTCCCTGAGAATCTTTTCCGTCCCATTCATGCAAGTAAGTTCCAACATCTGTATTACCTACTATGCTGTGGACTATTTTTCCTGAATCATCAGTAATAGCGATTGTGCACATCTCTGCATTGTTATCGAGCGTATATTCAAATTTACCCTCACCGTCCTGCAATGGGAATTCGTTTGAATTCATTTCAACATTTTTGCCAATATATCCAACTGAACTCATCATTAGATTTGTTTGAGTCAGATTAATCATATCCTCTAAATGTTCATTAGTATGAATGTTCTGCTCTACATTAGAGAACTGCACTAGCTGATTAGTAAACTCAGTTGAATCCATCGGAGATAAAGGATCTTGATTCTTCAATTGAGTAGTAAGAATAAACAGAAAGTTATCCATATCATCAGCAAGTTTATTTGATGACTGTTCTGCCCTTGTATCGCCTGCATAGTCTGCTGTAGTTGTAACTCCTGCAACGTCCATTGTTTTATCCCCCGCTTAAACTTTGATATTCACGTTATGACCGTCATCATATTCTATGTCTGCCTCAGCTGTTTCTTCGGCTGTCTTATCGTTCATCTCGTTTTCATTAGAAGCGTGATGTCCTTTGGAAGAATTATCCTGAGCATCAGCAAGCTGTCTGTTGCTATTTTCACCTCGGAAATTAAACTCTAAACTTCCGCTGTCAGTCTTTAATCCTGCATCTGTCAAAGCCCGTTCAAGACCTCGTGCATCTTTTTGCAGCAGTTCAAGAGTTTCTGGTCGGCTGGCTGTAATATTTGCACGAAGATGACCTTCACTTGAAATTTCCAGCTTTACATTAATTCTGCCTAAATCATGAGGTGTAAGCTGAATACTGATTTTTTTCGTACCGTTTAGAGCAGCTTTAGCAATATCAACTTTTATCTGCTTAACTATTTCCTGAGGCTTAACATTCTGAGGCAAAGGCTTATGAGCAGCAGTAGCCTTTGCTGTCTTAGAAGCTTGTTCTGCAACTTGAGCTCCGCCAACAGCTTGAGTTTCTGCCCCTGAAATTCCCTGAGCAGTGCTGTTTCCTGCTATATTAGCATTTCCTGCTGTTTTAAGAGCTGAAGCAAAGGTTTCACCTTTAGTTTGTGCTTGAAGATTCTGCTCCATCAAGTTTGCAGCAGTCTGAACTGCATTATTCTGATTTCCTGCATTCGTATTATGAAACTGCTGAGGATTCTTTAGCAAAGGCTGGTTTTTATTGCTTTGTTTTCCAGTGTTTTCTTCACCTGCAGAATGTTCAAAACTTGCTTTTTCTTCTGCAAAAACAGCATTAGGAACAAGATTGCTTGTTGCTTGTGCTGTAACTGGAGCATTGCTTTTAGCTGATTTAACTACAACTTTATCACCCTCACCAAGCAGTTTAGATAATTCAGAAGCTTGTTGCTCAACCGCTGTAACTGGAGCATTGCTAGAAGTCTGTGCTTTGCCTGTTTGCATAGCGTTAGTCTGCAAAACGGTCATTTGTTTTTTGAATTTGCCCTCTGCTTCTTCTAGTCCAGTATTAAGAGCTAGAATAGAAGTAGAAGTCGCCTCTGTCTGCTTGCCAGACATAACAATGTTTTGCTTTACAGATATATTAGTATTTTTGGATACATCACCTTTAATTTTGTTTGTATCTGAAGGTTTTAATACAGTGCTAATTATATTTTGAAGTTCTTTGGTGTTTGTCAAAGGCTGTGCTGTTTGCAATACGTTGTTTGTAGTTTTAATTTCTTTGCCAACAGCTAGATTTTGAACAACCTGCGACATCTGCCCTGCAATCTCAACTGTAATCTGCTTTTTAACAGGGGCTTGCTGTAAGTTTTCAGAGTTTTTATTATTTGTGTCAACAGTTACAACTTCATTGGTTTCTGTTTCATTTATAACATTATTTGTGTTATTTTCATTCTGTACTGTATCAACGGACTCATTTTTTACAGGAACGTTCTCATAAGTATCATCTGCTTTTTTTACATGTTCAGGAGCTTTGTAATCAACTGTATTATCTGAGTGTTCATCAAAGCTATCTTCTTTATAGCTAGCTTCCTCATAAACATTTTCTTTTTCAACTGGCTTAAAGTCACGTTCATATTCTTGGCTGATATCAGTGTTTTGTCTCAAGTCCTGCTTTAATTCAGTGCGAGTTTCAGTCTGTGATAATATATTCATAAAAAACGGCTGATTTTTTCCGCCTTTAAAAGACACTTGTGCTTGCTGAACAAGAGCAGAAAAAGCATCGCTTTTCGTTGTTTTTTGAGACGCTGAAAAAGCATTTTCTTTTTTACTATTATTCTGTGAAGCAGCTGTTGAAATTTCCATGACCACCCATCCTATTGTTATTCGCTAAAAATATTAAGCACAATTATTATAAGCAAAGAACGAGCCAGTTTTACTTGGCACAGCTAACACATTGGAAAACATAAGGTTTTTCTTTAGAATAAAAAGGCTAGCACAGAAAAAAACCACCAACTAGGCAATTTTTACCCAACTAAAATAGGAATCTTATGCCTTCTTATTTGGAAACAACACCAACTCCACTGTCATCGAATTAGATAACATTTACAGCAATGACGTGGAAACTCTACGTTTCTAGTAGCACTTTAATGGAACATAACCTTTAAAAACAAAAAAACCTGCAACTATTAAGTTGCAGGTTTTCTCGTACTTAAGTTGCCCAACTAAACGTGGGGACTTCTAAAGTGGTAGGCGATGACGGGCTCGAACCGCCGACATTCTCGGTGTAAACGAGACGCTCTCCCAGCTGAGCTAATCGCCCTTTGTCTCTTTTTATTAAATAAACACAATACTAATTGTTTTGCAACAAATAGTATGCTTTTTTAATAAAACCGTATTATTTGTTATTAACAGCGTCTTTAAGACCTTTGCCAGCTTTAAATTTTGGCTGTTTAGATGCTGGAATTTGGATTTTTTCGCCAGTGCGAGGGTTACGCCCTTCGCTAGCAGCTCTATCTGCTACACTGAATGTACCAAAGCCAACCAAGCGAACATCTTCTTTTTTACCAAGAGTGTTCATCACGGCTGTAAGCATTCCATCAATAGCTTTAGCTGTATCAGTTTTTGAAAGACCAGCTTCCTTTGAGACTTCAGTAATAAGTTCGTTTTTATTCACAATACATTCCCTTTTCAGAAAAATACAAAAATCTTAGACCATCACTGATCAAATTAAGAAGTGCAGTCTAAAACGGCTTTCTTAGTATAGTCAATCTTAGAAATGATTTTTATTCAGGTTTTTATAACTTTTTATAAAATATGTTGTTTTTTTATAAAAATACATGCAAAAAAACAACACTATCATCTTGACAATCTAAAATTATCCCCTGAATCTCCCGATTTTATGGTTTTTTAGCCACATTAATGATTTCTTATCTAAATTTAAACTTAAAAAATCATAGATTCGCCGACTCCAAAAATCAATGAAATCAATGCTGAATAAGAGCGTTGTCTCCAGATTCTTTTTCTGAGATTACAGGAATTTCTTCTTCTTCCTCTTTTTCTTTCCACTCTATCGGGACAAGTTTTTCTACAAGGGCAATCTTTAAGACTTCTTCAACTGTTGAAACAGGTATTATTTCAAGCCCACGTTTTACGTTGTCTGGAATATCTGCAAGGTCTTTTTCGTTTTCTTTTGGAATAAGAGCTATTTTGATTCCGCCCCTCAAAGCTGCGAGCAGTTTTTCTTTTAAGCCTCCTATTGGAAGGACTCTGCCACGCAAAGTTATCTCGCCTGTCATTGCGACATCTTTACAAACAGGAATACCTGTAAAAGCTGAAACTATTGCCGTACACATTCCAACACCAGCAGAAGGTCCGTCTTTTGGAATTCCACCTTCTGGTAAATGCACATGAATATGTTTTTTCTCAAACATTGTTGGTTTAATACCATAAGAAACTGCTTTTGAGCGAACATAAGAAGTTGCAGCTTCTATAGACTCTTTCATTACATCGCCAAGCTGCCCTGTAAGAATATTTTTACCCTTGCTGGGCATAACAAGTGCCTCGATATTAAGAAGCTCTCCGCCGACCTCTGTCCATGCGAGCCCATTAACAACACCAACAGCGTTTTCCTGCTCCACCTGTCCGAAACTGAATTTTTTTATACCAGCATATTTATGTAAATTACGTCTGGTAACAGTTATTGATTTTACGCTTTCTTTTTCAACAATTTCTTTTGTTGCTTTACGAGCTAGATTAGCAATCTCACGCTCAAGATTACGCACTCCAGCTTCTTTGGTGTAATATCTGATAACATCTTTTAAAGCTTGGTCAGAAATGCTCCATTCTTTTTTCTTCAAGCCGTTTGCATCAATCTGTTTTTGAATAAGATGACGTTTTGCAATTTGTACTTTTTCGTCCTCGGTATAACCAGAAAGACGGATTATTTCCATACGGTCAAGCAGAGGTTTAGGCATTTTCAAAGTATTGGCAGTTGTTACAAACATTATATCTGAAAGGTCATAATCGACTTCAAGATAATGATCGTTAAATGAAACGTTCTGTTCAGGATCAAGAACTTCAAGAAGTGCTGAAGACGGGTCTCCTCTCCAGTCAGAACCTAGTTTATCTAATTCATCAAGAAGAAAAAGCGGATTAGAAACTTTAGCTTTTTTCATATTCTGAATAATTTTGCCTGGTAATGAACCGACATAAGTACGGCGATGTCCTCTGATTTCAGCTTCATCTCGCATACCGCCAAGAGAAGCTCTGACAAAATTCCTGCCTGTAGCTCTTGCTATAGACCTTCCAAGAGAAGTTTTTCCAACACCAGGAGGACCGACAAGGCACAAAATAGGACCTTTAACTTTTTTAGTCCTTTGCTGTACAGCAAGATATTCTAAAATACGTTCTTTTACTTTTTCCAGCCCGAAATGGTCTTCATCTAGTATTTTTCTGGCTTTTTTAATGTTACGGTTAACTCTTGCATTCTTTTTCCATGGAATTGAAAGTAGCCAGTCAAGATAAGTACGCACAACAGAAGCCTCGGCAGACATAGGATTCATGTTCCGTAGTTTTTTCAGCTCGGCATATGCTTTTTCTGTAGCTTCTGTGGATAAATTGACGGTTTCGATTTTATCTTCTATCTCATCAAGCTCTTCTTGAGAATCATCTTGGTCGCCGAGTTCTTTCTGAATCGCTTTCATTTGCTCGTTAAGATAATACTCACGCTGGCTTTTATCCATTTGACGTTTAACTCTGCGGCGAATTTTCTTTTCTACCTGCAAAACGCTTATTTCATTTTCCATATACGAATAAATACGTTCGAGTCGTTTATTAATAGATTCGAGTTCGAGCAGTTCTTGTTTTTCAGAAACTTTCAAAGCAAGATGTGAGGCAATTGTATCTGCAAGCTTATTTATATCTTCAATCTGATTTATAGAAATAAGAACTTCTGGCGGAACTTTTTTGTTAAGCTTTACATATTGCTCAAATTGATAAAGCACAGTGCGAGATAAGGCTTCTTGTTCTTTTTTATCACCTTCTTCTTCAACAACAGACACTACTTCTGCTTCAAAATAATCATCTTTATCAATAAATTTGGCTGCTTTTGCACGTTGTTTTCCCTCAACAAGAACTTTTACTGTTCCATCAGGCAGTTTTAACAACTGCAAAACAGTACTTATTGTTCCAACTGTATAAACATCATCTGTTGCAGGGTCGTCTATTGAAGAATCTTTTTGGGAAACTAGAAAGATTTCCTTATTTTCATTCATAACAACGCCAAGTGCATTTACCGATTTCTCACGCCCAACAAACAAAGGCACAATCATATGTGGAAAAACAACAATATCTCTTAATGGAAGAACAGGAAGAACCTGATTTTCTGTAGAACTCACCTTAATATAACCCCATGCAAATCTGTACGCGTTTAGTTGGAATAATAGTTTTATTTATAACAATTAAGCACTTGTTTCATACTGTTCTTGACGATCAGAATAAATCATCAAAGGTTCGATATTCCCTTCGGCGACTTCTTTATTAACAACAACTTCTTCAAGATTCTCAATATTAGGAATATCAAACATCGTGTTAAGCAAAATGCTTTCTAAAATAGAACGCAGTCCTCTTGCTCCTGTTTTACGTGCCATGCCCTTTTTAGCAATTGCTGTTAAAGCATCATCTGTAAATTTAAGTACAGTATTTTCCATATTGAATAAGCTTTGATACTGTTTAGTTAAAGCATTTTTCGGCTTTGTTAAAATTTCAACCAAAGCATTTTCATCAAGGTCATCTAGAGTAGCTATAACTGGCAAACGCCCAACGAACTCAGGAATTAGCCCAAACTTCAGCAAATCTTCAGGCTCAACATCTTGTAGAATTTCCCCTGTACGCCTATCGTCCGAAGAAGCAACCTCAGCTCCGAATCCTATTGAAGAACCCTTGCCACGCTGTGAGATAATCTTTTCAAGTCCGCCAAAAGCACCGCCACAAATAAACAAAATATTTGTTGTATCAACCTGAAGAAATTCCTGTTGCGGGTGTTTTCTTCCGCCCTGAGGAGGAACAGAAGCTACAGAGCCTTCCATGATTTTTAAGAGAGCCTGCTGAACGCCTTCGCCAGATACATCACGTGTAATTGACGGATTATCGGACTTTCGTGAGACTTTATCTATTTCATCGATATAGACAATTCCTCTTTGAGCTTTTTCAATATCATAATCCGCTGCCTGTAAAAGCTTGAGAATAATATTTTCTACATCTTCACCGACATAGCCAGCTTCAGTAAGAGTCGTTGCATCTGCTATTGTAAACGGAACATTTAATGTTCTTGCTAAAGTTTGTGCAAGTAGCGTTTTGCCACAACCTGTAGGACCTAATAGAAGGATATTTGATTTTGAAAGCTCG
>DAOWDM010000012.1 GCA_030639035.1 Alphaproteobacteria bacterium | reverse complement strand
GTTTGTTTTTTATATTTATTGCTGTTTACAAAATTATTCCATACCTTTCATTTGAAGAAACTGTAAAAAGCACTTGGTATATTGCATGTGCTTTGGATTTTCTGCTAGTTTTCAGTGCTATTTTAATAATCAACGACCTTTTGCGTCGTCAATTTTCATTTCTTGAAACTGAAATAACAGAAACTAGGAGTCGCCTAAAACTAATAATTCAATCATCACCTTTTCCTATTATTATTTCTCGCCTTAAAGATGACAGGCTTATGTTGCTTAACAAGAAAGCTGGGGAGCTTTTTAAAGTTAATGATGAAAAACCAGGTAATTTTCGTGCTATAGACTTTTTTGCAGACCCTTCTGAACGCACAAAACTGTTAAAAAATCTAGAAACATCTTCAACTGTTGAAGATTTCGAGATACTTATGCGAAAACCTGGGCTTGAAGAAAACTTCTGGATTATGGTGTCAGCACGTGTGATTGATTTTGATAATGAAATTGCACTTTATGCATCATTCCAAGACATTACTGGTCGCAAGAAAAAAGAAATACAACTTTACGATCAAGCTACAAGAGACCCTCTTACTGGCTGCTTCAATCGCCGTCAGTTTGAAGAGCTTGCATCAACAGAAGTTCAGCGTGCTCGCCGTTATGGGCATACATTCTGTATAGTTATGATTGACGCTGATCATTTTAAAAATGTTAATGATACTTATGGTCATTCAGTTGGCGACCTTGTTCTAAAGGCTTTGGCAGAATGTTGCATCAAGACACTTCGAGAAACGGATATAATTGCTCGTTTCGGCGGAGAAGAGTTTGTCATTCTTCTTCCAGAAATTATGATGGAAGAAGCCTTGTTTGTTGCGAACCGTCTACGTGTGAAAATTTCCGAGCTGCTTGTTCCTGATGAAAAAGGCGGAGATGTCTCATGGACAGTCAGTATGGGTGTAGCAGAATCATCTATAACAGATGACCCTAACGAGCTTATAAAATTGGCAGATACGGCTCTTTATGCAGCTAAAGAAAAAGGAAGAAACCGAGTAGAATACTCTCAAAGAAAAGATGAGAAAGAAGAAATTAAACCATACAATCCAGCAAATGCTGTTGAAATTGAAGATAAACCTCTATCTAACAATGAAGAAGTAAACATTGGTTCTATTGAAAAAGAGATGGCTTCAGGTGGTTTTTCTGAAGTTAAATCAGATTTTAATAACCTATCTTCAGACGAAGATTTCCCTTTAGAAGAGCTTGACGACGAACCATCACCTTTAGAAGAAACTGAATCAGAGTTTCCTGTTCCGCATATAGTTAGAAAAGTGCCTGCTCCTAAAAAATCAGATACTTAAAACGAGTATTTATGACGGTTCTTTTTTTGCTTTTTCAATAGCTTCAGCAATAAATTTTACATCTTGGCTTTTTTCTTTTGGAACAACAAGAACTGTGTCTTCTGTTGCAATTATTGCTATGTCTGAAACTCCAACAGCTGCTATCTGAATTCCTGTGGTGTGAATATATGAGTCTGAAACATCATGCAGGATAGCTTTTCCTTTAACAACATTTCCGTTTTTATCTTTATCGCCAATATCCCAAAGAGCAGACCATGAACCAACATCATTCCAGCCCATATCAACAGGAGTTACTACTGCACGTGTCGTATGCTCCATAACAGCATAATCAATAGAAACAGCACGGCTTTTTGCAAAATTTTCTTTATCAAGGTATAGGAAATCATTTTCTTTACGAGCGTTTTCAACTGCAGCTATACATGCTGTTAACATTTCTGGTTCAAACTTTTTCATCTCTTTTAGAAAAACATCTGTGCGAAACAAAAACATTCCACTATTCCAATAATAATTACCATCAGATAAATATTCTTTTGCAGTTTTAAGGTCTGGCTTTTCAACAAACCTATCGACATGAAAACTGCCTGTTATATTGTTAAACGCATCACCTTTGCGAATATATCCATAACCAGTTTCAGGAAAATTAGGTGTAATTCCAAGAGTTACAAGAGCTCCTTTGTTTGCAGCTTCAGCTCCAACTAAAAGAATCCTTATATACTCATCTATATTTTCAATGACATGATCAGAAGGTAGTAGCAGCATTAAACCGTCTGGGTCGATTTTGTTAATAAAAGCTGCAGCAGCAACCGCAGCAGGAGCAGTGTTCCTAGCTTCTGGTTCTAGCAAAATACTCATTGGTTTTATGCCTATGTCTTGCATTTGCTGACTAACTATAGAACCTTGCTCTTCATTACAGATAAATATAGGGGGAGCAAAGACCTTATCTGTAAATCTTAAAACAGTTTCTTGAATTAGACTCCTTGTCGAAACTAATGGCTGAAACTGCTTTGGATAGTCAGAGCTTGACATCGGCCATAGGCGTGTGCCTGAACCACCTGAAAGGATTACAGGGTAAATCTTGTGCGTATTTTTGTTCATTTAATGTAACCTTTCAAATATTTTACAAAGAATCTTTTACCAGACTTGCATATTAACAAAAGAAAGGGCATGATAAAGTTTCTTTTTGATTTTTACTAATTTGTTTGAAAAATGTTTAAAATATTTACAATTCTATTTTTTCTTTTAGTTGCTACAAACTATGCTGAAGCAAGTTCGGCTGTTGCTTATGGCTTAAAAACAGTCCATTCAAATGAAAACATGCAAGACAGAGAAATCGCTGTGCAAAAGGCTTTGGAAGCATGTTCAAAGGTTGATACTCATTGCAAGCTTGTTGTTAAATGCGGTGCTTCTGGATTTGGAGCAGTAGCTGTTGAAAGAACAAAAAACACAATCTCATCTATAGGAGCTATATGTGCTGCTCAAAGCATGGAAAAGGCTAAAAAAAGTGCTATGGAAAGATGCTCTGAAAGCAATGAAGAAGCTGTATGCAAAATTATTGCTCAATGGCGTGATAAAACGCAGTAAGCTTAAAAAATGTATTCAGCCCCACAAGAGCTGATGGAAAATTTTTCTTTAAATTGCCTTTTGAATACATCTGGATTCCTTGTGCAGTGACAGCATGTAATAGATTTTACAAATGACTTTGCCTTGTCTGCTTCATCATCAGTAAACTTAAAGCCGTGCATGCCTCCGATAATGTGAATTGGAGCATGTTCGTCAATACCAAGAACTTTTCTTTGTTTAAGAAGTCCGTTTAATCCTGGATGACAGCACCCGCACAAAAGAATAAAGCCTTCATCTATTTTGATATAAACAGCATGTTCGTTTATTCCGCCGTAATCTTTGGAATGTAGCGGCTTGGTGAACAGAATATCTGAAGGCAGACCTTTTTGAACCCCAATTTCTTTGACAATAATTTTATTTGCCTCTGAAATATCCATTCCTTGTTCGCAAACATCGTCTTCCCATTCGGAATGAATATAGACAGGAATATCTGGTCTTGACGGCAACAAGCATGCGAGTCCATCAACATGGTCATCATGATTGTGGCTTAAAATAACGGCATCAATCATATCTGGTTTGATACCAGCTGTTTTTAGATTCGAAAACAGTGTTTCATGGGTCATGCCTGTATCGAAAAGAATCTTTTTTCCTTTGATGTCTAAAAGAACTGAAAATCCTACATCTTTTATGAAGCCTTTTTGACACCCATTTATATCATCACAAAGTATCGTTAATTTTACTTCAGACATAAAACACCTTTAAGGTTTGGTGCGGACGGCGGGACTTGAACCCGCATGAGCATAAGCTCGACAGATTTTAAGTCTGTTGTGTATACCAATTCCACCACGTCCACATAACATTAAATCCTATATTCTAGAAAAGCCTTGGTTCTGCTCTGTTGATAAAAAAACCAGTCCATTCATCGAATAATGAAATATCACGTTTATCAATATCGTCAACAATTTTTTTAAAAACAAGGTAATTAACTGACAAAGCACTGTTATAAGTACGACGATATCGAAAAAAATCAGCTTTTTTATTTTGAAGCTTTGAAAACCTCATGTCGTCAGGATTCGTTGCCGTTATTTCTGAAACCATTGGATACTTTTGTGCAAAAGAACGAAATGCAATTAGTATTTTTGCAAATTTTGACAGGGCTACAACGGTGTTGACAATTTCTATTTCGTCATCACGAACATTTTCAGGAATCCCTTTCGCTATTTCTTCTGACTTTTTAATCATTCTGTTTGTTATGATGCTTGCTTCGTGCAGATTGCGATTGTCTAACTGTTTAGCAAAATCTCTTTCAAATTCTAGAAAAGCAACTTTAGCTGTTTGATTGGACAAGGACACATTGCCAATATTGTTTTTGAGCAAACGCTGCATTTTTGCAGATATTTCGCTTAGTCTTATAAGGTCTTTTTCATAATCAGCAGTATAAACCTGTGCACTAGTGCGGTCACGAGTAGAAGAAACAACCTTTTTGGTGATTTGTGTGCATTTTTGAATGCTGTCAGCTATTTCTTTTCTTTTCAAATGACTAGGATACCATGAAGCAATGATAGCAATGATAGCTACTGTTGCAATTCCGCCAATAATTTTTGCATTTAATTTATCTGCAAAAACCGTTGGAATCTTTCCTTCAACAGCAGATATTGCTGAGACGACAGTTGCTTTCTTTTTAGGTTTAGCAGTTTCCTCTTTTTCTTCTTTCTCTTCTTCTTTGACCTCTTTTGCCGCTTGAAGGAAAACCTCGCTTGATTTTACGCTTCCAAACATCATAGTTTTTTCGTCATCATCATCATCTTCATTGTCTGCTGGTGCAGCCAAAGTATCAGAAACAACAGGCTTATCGAGAATGAACTCAAACACTACAGGACCAAATTTAACTTCATCGCCATGTTTTAGCCATGCTGTTAAAGAGCGTTTCCCATTAACAAAAACACCATTGGTGCTGTTTAGGTCTTCTACTCCCCATTTTCCTGCCCCAGAAAAAACTCGAGCATGTTTTCGTGAAAGCTTGCGAGATTTAATATGTTCTTCGCATGAGCCCCCACGCCCAATGGTTATATCTTTTCCATTTTCCAGTTTTATTTCCAGATTATCAGGAGTATTTTCAACCTGTGAAGCATCTGTACACACAAGCTTTGCGTCAGGTGCATCAAGCTGTGCAGATGAGGAAATGTATTCTTTTTTTGTAGGAGCCACTGAAAAAACTACAGTCTTATCATCTTCTTCTGACATTATAAAATCTCTGATAAATTAAAAGGTAACACCTGAAAACAAATAAATTTATCATAGCTGTTTAAAGTGGTAAACTTATTTATCTGGATTTTAGTTAAAGATAATAAAAAGAATAATAACTGATTTTTTTTAAGGTATTTTTTATAATAATGTCGTAAAGTTGCAAATATTATTCAAATGCACTTGCCGTCGTGCTGAACTTGTTTCAGCATCTATTTTTTAATAGTGTATGAAACAAAGATAGATTCTGAACAAAATTCAGAATAACAGTGAGAAAAAATAATTATTTAAAAATTCTGTGAGGAAGCAGTGTCAGAATCTGAATTTAAAAAACTTGGCAAATACGAGATAATTTC
>DAOWDM010000237.1 GCA_030639035.1 Alphaproteobacteria bacterium | reverse complement strand
CGAACCTATGATTACAGAGCCGTTTCCTTTTACTCTCAACGAGTTTTTATCTAGCTTGGCAGGCAGATTATTAAAAACAATCTTATGGTTTCCTGATGGAATTTCCAGTTTTGCAGTACGAGCTACAAGAGCCATGTTTGAAAATACTGTTACAGTGTCTATTTTGCTGGAAGCTGTAATGTCTTTAGCATTAGCAGAGCAAGGGCATAAAAAAGCTACTATCACAGAAAAAAAGAATATAATTTGCATGGAAACAGACTCCTAAAACAGATATTTAAGTATATATTTTTTATGTATTTTGCCAAAGAGTCCAGTAGAAAACTTTTTTAAGACTTAGCTCTTGCATAAATCCTAAAAGACCACCATATAAAACATAACTTTTTATGGAGATAATTAAAAACCATGACTGAACAAAAAATACAGTTTAAAGCAGAAGTTGCAAAGCTTCTTGATATTGTTGTCCATTCTTTTTATTCAGAAAAAGAAATTTTCCTGCGAGAGCTGATTTCAAACAGTTCTGATGCGTGTGATAAACTGCGTTATATGTCGCTTACCAAACCAGATTTGGCAGAAGACAGCGGTAAATATGCTATTTGGATTATTCCTAACAAAGAAGAAAGAACTTTAATTATAGCCGACAACGGCGTTGGAATGAACAAAGACGACCTTATAGAAAACCTTGGAACAATTGCAAAATCTGGTTCTGAAGAATTTATAAACAGAATTACAAGCGATGATGACAAAGATTTTTCACTCATCGGGCAGTTTGGAGTCGGCTTTTATTCTGCTTTTATGGTTTCTGAAAAAGTTGAAGTGCTTACAAGAAAAGCAGGTGAAAAACAGGGTTGGAAATGGACTTCTACAGGTGAAGGGGAATTCTCTGTATCAGAAGCTGAAAATATCGGCAGAGGCACTAGAATCAAGCTTTTCCTGAAAGAAGAACAGGATAAATTTACTAATCCAACAGTATTGCGTCAAATAGTTAGGACTCATTCTGACCATATTGCTTTGCCTATTGTGCTTGTTCAGGGCAAAGATGAGGATAAAAAAGAAGAAACTATAAATACAGCTTCAGCTTTATGGACGAGAAATAAAGCCGAGATTACAGTCGACCAATACAAAGAATTTTATCACCATGTTTCTCATTCTTTTGATGAGCCATGGCTAACTCTGCATTACAAAGCAGAAGGAGCTATCGAATACACAGGATTGCTTTTTATCCCGACTGAACAGCCTTTTGACTTGTTTCAGCCAGATAGGAAGCCTCATCTAAAACTTTACGTAAACCGAGTTTTTGTTACAGATGACTGCTCCGTTATGATGCCTGCCTATTTGCGTTTTGTTAACGGAATTGTTGATTCTTCTGATGTTCCTTTGAATATTAGCCGTGAGTTTCTACAGCATAATCCTGTTTTGGCAAAAATTAAGACTGGACTTGTTCGTCGAGTTCTTTCTGAGCTTAAAAAGAAATCAGAAAACAAAGAAGAGTATGCAAAATTCTGGAAAAGCTTTGGAGCTGTTGTAAAAGAAGGAATTTATGAAGACTTTGACCGTCGTGATGATATAGCAGAACTATGCCGTTTTCACACTACATCTAAAAATGAATTAATCAGCCTTTCCGACTATGTAGAAAACATGAAAGAGGGGCAGGAAGCAATTTATTATCTGACAGGTGATGATGTTAAAAACCTTAAAAATAACCCTCAATTGGAAGGCTTTGCTGCAAAAGGCATTGAAGTATTGCTTTTAACAGATCCAATTGATGAGTTCTGGCCTCAAGCTCTTCCTGCTTATAAAGACAAGCCAATTAAGTCTGCAACGCTATCAAGTTCAGATTTAAGTAAAATCAAAACATCTGAAAACAAAGAAGAAAAGAAAGAAAAGAAAGCTGCTCCAAAAGATGATATGGACGCTCTTATTTTAAGATTAAAAGATGTTCTTGGTTCTCAGATAAAAGACATTAAAGTTTCTGACAGGCTTACAGAAAGCCCTGTATGTTTGGTAAGTGCTGATGGAGAAGCAAGTCTTCACCTTGAACGTTTAATGCGTAAACATAAACTTCAAACAGAAGCAGGAAGCCGTATATTAGAAATAAATCCGAAACATACGCTTGTCCGCTATTTGGCAGAAAAAACAAAAGCAGTCTCACAAGGAAAAGAATCCAGTGAAGATAAGCTTGAATTTGCAGACTCAGCAATGCTTTTGCTTGACCAAGCACGGATTATAGAAGGCGAGCAAATTCCAGATCCAATAGCTTTTGCTCATCGCATTACAAAAATAATGGAAAAAATTACTGCGTAATGGTTTGTTCTTAAAACAAGGTGGGGAGGCGGTTATACTCCCCATTTTTTATGCCCCAATCTTTCATCTATCCAAATTATATCATAAAACAATCATAAAGTTTATATTGAAAAAACAACCATAGTTTGAGAGAATTAAAGAATACATTTTTTGTAACGGTTTCAGGTTTGACATGAAAACAAAGCAAAAAAATCTTCTGGTTGTTGACGATGAAAAGATGAACCTTGATATTCTTGAGTTCTATCTGACCGAAGAAGGCTATGAAATTCAAAAGGCTGAAAATGGAGAAGATGCTTGGGAAATTCTTTGTAACAGCAAAAAAGACACTTTCAATTGTATTATTCTTGACCGCAGAATGCCTGGAATAGATGGGCTGGAACTGTTGGATAGAATAAAAAAATCACGCTCCTTGAAAAACATTCCTGTAATCATACAAACAGCTGCGACAACAAATGAAGAAGTCATGGAAAGCATAGAAGCTGGAGCTTTCCATTGTTTGTTGAAACCATATGATCCAAATGCTTTGCTTGCACTTATAAGATTCGCACTTGAAGAAGAAGAAAGTGTTAAAAATTTTGAAAATGAAAGATGCAGAAAAACTTCTGCTACAAAACATATGGCATCAGGTTTTTTCACATTTAAAACGCTAGATGATGTACGCAACTTATCATCACTGATTGCTTTTGCATGCCCTAATCCTGTATCTGTCGGCATTGGCTTGGTTGAACTTATGATAAATGCAGTAGAACATGGTAATTTAGGAATAACCTATAAAGAAAAATCAAAGCTACTGCTTGATAACACATGGAATTTAGAAGTCGAAAAACGACTGGAAAAGTCGAAAAACAAAGATAAAAAGGCAAGCCTTTCTTTCAAAAGATATGCAAATAGAATCGAAATTGAAATTAAAGACACTGGAAAAGGCTTTGATTGGAAACGTTACCTTGACTTTGATTCGGATAGAATAATGGATATTCACGGCAGAGGCATTGCTTTGGCAAAAGCAAAAAGCTTTTCTTCTCTTAAATACATAGCCAGTGGAAATTCTGTAATAGCTACCGTATTTTTTGATGAAAAAACCAAAAGAAGATTGGAGAAATTATGAAATTTAATATTAAAATAGAAAACGACAAAACCGAACTTCAGCTTATAGAAAGGCTGACTTTTTCTGATGAAATTGAGTTTGATAAGATTTTATCTGAAATTTTTGAAAACAGTCCAAAAGAAATAGTTATTAATCTGAGCAAACTTCTTTATATGGATTCTGTTGGGCTAGGTTTGCTACTGACTATCAGAGAAAATGCAATAAAAGAAAATGCAGAGGTATCTCTTTGTAGACCAGTAGAAGATGTAAAAGAACTTCTTGAAAATGCTTGTTTTAATACTTTGTTTAAAATAGAAGATTAAGCTTGATTCTACGCCTAATGTAGGGACGTTTTTTTAGTGATGCTTATAGAGGCTTCGTAATATCTAGCGATTTTACTTCCTTTCATTTCAACAACTTCTAAATATTTTGATGCTTTTAAGGCTGGAATTACATCAGGGTGCATATCAGGAAGAAAAATAGATGATTTGTTATTTCTGCAAAAAGTAGCAGAGTTTGAATTATTGCATATTATTTCAGGATTGTTTGGTTCTTCATCATTGATTGATATGACCAGCAATAACTGCCCATTTTCACTTTCCAGAAAATCGTAAATTTCTCCAAAATCATCTTTTTTTTCAAGCATAACTTTTCCCCTTGATAAGACTTTTAACTCAAATAAGTTTCATCTTCAACTAAAGAACCCTCTTTTGCAGACCATTTGAACGAAGCGAATGCTTTGCAAGAAGGGCATGTAGCAGACCATTTGTCGTGCCTTGTGTTACATTCATTGCATAGCCATGTTTCGTTTGGCTCACAATTTTCAGCTTCTCTAAACCAGCTAATAGCTTTTGGAATATCCTGATTGCCTTTTTCTTCAAATTCAGCATTCATGTAAGCAACTTCTTTTGTTGTTTCTCTATTAACAAGAAACAGGTCAAGTTCTTTGCGAGCTTGCCCCCATAATTTTGCTTTCATAGCCATTTTAGCTACCATAAGATGACTTTCAGGCTGTTTCTTATTAACCATTGCAAGCTGTTCTGCTCTTTGAACAAGCAGAAATTCACTTTCATCTTCCCAAAGACCAAGGAATGTTTTTGCTATTTCAGGGTGAGGCTTTTCTTTCCATACTTTTACAAGAGGAGCTACAGCTTTTTTAGTTTTACCTGCTTCATTCTCTATTTTAGCAAGACGAGTTGTTGAAGGGACGAACATTATATCTGTGGAAGATGCTTCTCTGATATACTTTTCAGCCTTTTCAGCCTCACCTGCTTTTATAGCTTTATCGTGCATAGCAGTAAGTATAGTTGTTTTTAAGCGAATATATCTGTTTTCGTTTAGTTCGTTTTCTTTTTTATAAATTTCAAGTGTTTTCAAAGCATCATTCATTAAGCCTGCTTTGACTTGAAGATTGAACAATTCTTTACTTATCCATGCGACGTTAGGTCTTAATGAAAAAGCTTTAATAGTCATTTGCAAAGCTTTTGAATCATCGCCAGATGCTTTGGCTATTTTAACAAGACCATACATGGCAGCTAGTTCTGTTTCTGGATACCTGAGCAGCATTTCATACTGTGCTTTTGCTTCTTCTGTGTTTTTTACCAGCTCTGACGATTGAGCAAGAAGAACCTGAGTAAGCTTTTTATCTTTCAGCAAAGAAGCTGCTTTCTTAAGCAACGGCACAGCATCAGTATCTTTGGCAGCAATTGCTGCTATGCCTTTAATCAAACATGTATAGCCATTGCCTTTTAATCTTTCTTGCCTAGCTTCAGAAACTTCATTAATTGTTTCTTTTACGCTTGCTGGCACTTTAGCAACAGTTTTTACAAACCTTAAAGGAAGTGTCGATGCCCAGAAAACAACAAGAAGCACAATAAGAAGAACTGGTACGCTGGTATTTATTTGGAAACCAAGCCAGCTTATATCAACCGTCCCAGGTTGATTTGAAAGCCAAACCGATGCGATAACCAGCGATGCAACAATAAATATATAGTTTAAGATACGAATCATAATAATTATTCCTTATCGTGGTTGGAAAGCTTTATTAGAGCCATTCCCATTAGTTCAGATAAAACTTCGTCCGCTTTTAAGGTGTTTTTTGCTTCTTTCAGCCATGGCAAAACAATATCTCTTGCTTCACTTGTAAGAGTTTCGAGTTCTTTGACAGCTTCTTTAATATCTCTGTTTTCAAGATGTTTTTCTGCTCGTGAGACTTTGCTTGCTGTTGAGTTTTTATCTTCAGTTTCATCTGTTCTGCGGATAGTAACCAAAGTCATCATTTTACCAATCAGCTTATTGTGCCAATTTTCATCTTTTGGTTTAGCGTCTGCCCATACTGCTTTACCAGCAACAACCTTGAATTTTTCTTTTATGATAGAAAAAGGCAACACACCCATATCAGCTATGTTTTTCAAGCTTGCTATGCTTTCTACTGCTTTATTATCAGAACCTATGACAGCTTTTATTGTTTCTAGTTCTTTGGCAAAAGGCTTGCTAGAAGCTATAGCTTCTCTCAATTGACCAGCAGCTAAAAGCAAAGCAACGGCTTTTAACCGTTCTGGTGCTATGTCATGAGCAATTTCTTCAACTGTTTCTAATCTTTTTGAAAATGATTTAAGAATAGATTTTTCAGCTTTGTTATTTTGCAGTGTTACGACTTTTTGTTCAATAGAATCCAGCTCTTTTGTTAATTGCTGATTTTCAGAAGGCTGAACGTTGTTAGGCAGATTATTTATTTTGTTTGCCATTTTATCTATACGCAGAGAAAGTTCTGTAATTTCTAAAGATGAGTTTGCGGACTTTTCTATTTTTTCAATACGGTTTTCAAGTTCTGATACAAGCTTGAAAAGCTTGTCAATTTTCAAGACGTTTTGTGTTTCATTTTCAGCAGGAACTACAGGGAAAGCAGGCAAATAACTCTGATATAATTGAGGAGACTGCCACAACATCGAACCGAATACACCTGCTATTGCAACAACAAAAATAGCAAATAGAATCCATAGTTTTTTAACAATGCTTTGTTTTTTTGTTTTTGCAGGAGCTTCTGTTTTTTCCTGTTCTTCATTCATTCTTGTTGTCTCCGACACGTTAAATTAGAGTTTCTATAGTTTTATATACTAAAGACTAAACCTTAACATGACGTAACTTATAATGTTTTTTTAAGTTTTTATGGACGATTGGTTCAAAAAATGTTTTTTAAAGGATATGATAGTTTTAGGTATTGAAAGCAGTTGTGATGAAACTGCCGCTTCTGTTGTTACAGACAAGCGGGAAATTCTGTCGAATGTTATATTGTCTCAAATTGAAGAACATAAAATTTTCGGGGGAGTAGTTCCTGAAATAGCAGCACGTGCTCATCTTGAATATATTGATAATGTTGTGGAAACTGCTGTTAAAAAAGCAGGGATTTCTTTTGCTGATATAGACGCTGTAGCAGGAGCTTCAGGACCTGGGCTGATAGGCGGAGTGCTGGTTGGAGTCATGACTTCCAAGGCTATCGCATCAGTTCTGAACAAGCCGTATATTGCCGTTAATCATCTTGAAGGACACGCTCTTACGGCTCGTCTTACAGGAGACGTTGAATTTCCATATCTTCTTTTGCTGGTTTCTGGCGGGCATTGCCAGCTACTTGCAGTTGAAGGTGTTGGAAAATACCGCCAGCTTGGAGCAACAATAGACGATGCTGCTGGTGAAGCTTTTGATAAAGTAGCAAAAATGCTTAAAGCTGGTTATCCAGGGGGGCAATCTGTTGAAAAGCTGGCAATAAATGGAGATCCTAAAAGGTTTTCTTTTCCAAGACCTCTTAAAAACAGAGAAGGCTGTGATTTTTCATTTTCAGGACTGAAAACATCTGTCCGCCGTAAAATAGAATCAATGTCAGATGAGCCTCTTGCTTCAATTGTTCTAAATGAGCAGGATAAAGCTGATTTTTGTGCTTCTTTTCAGGAAGCTGTGTGCGATACCCTTATAGGACGTGTAAAAAACGCAATAAAAATGTTTAAAGAGTCTTTTCCTACAGGAAAAACTATTGTTGTCGCTGGAGGAGTCGCTGCTAATACAAAACTGCGTGAAAGCCTTGTAAGGCTTGCAGAAAAAGAAAATATGGAATTTGCTGCTCCGCCATTAAAATTATGCACAGATAATGCTGCTATGATTGCTTGGGCAGGATTAGAAAGGTATCGGCTCGGGCTTGTTGATGGGCTTGATTTCAAGCCTCGTCCTCGTTGGGCTTTAGACCCCGATGCAAAAGGGAAAAAATAAGTATGAAAAAAATAGGGATTATTGGAGGCGGAGCTTGGGGAACGGCTTTGGCGACTGTAGCACAAAAAGCTGAGCGTGAAGTCATTATATGGGCAAGAGAAAAAGAAACAGTTGCTTTTATAAACAATGACCATGAAAACAAGCAGTTTTTGCCAAATATAAAGCTTAATGCTGAAATACAAGCAACTTCTGAAATTACAGAAGCTGTCAATGCTGATGCTGTTTTTTTAGTAACTCCTGCACAGTATTTGCGTTCCGCATGCAAACAATTAGCTCCTGTTTGGAAAAAAAATACCCCAGCAGTTATATGTGCCAAAGGTATAGAACTAAAAAGCGGTAGTTTAATGAGCGAGGTTGTTGCTCAAGAATTACCAGATGCTCCAATTGTTATTTTATCAGGACCAACTTTTGCCAAAGAGACAGCTCTTGGAGTTCCAACGGCAGTTACTCTTGCTTGTGAGAATAAAAAACTTGGCGAGGAGTTGGCCAACGCTATTGGTACAATTAATTTTCGCCCTTATTTATCGGACGATATAATAGGCTCTCAAGTTGGCGGAGCGGTTAAAAACGTTATGGCAATTGCCAGAGGTATCGCAGAGGGAAGAAAGTTCGGAGACAACGCTTGTGCCGCTCTTATAACCAGAGGTCTTGCAGAAATAACTAGACTTGCTGTCGCTATGGGAGGCAAGCAACAGACTTTAATGGGGCTGTCAGGAATAGGCGACCTTATGTTGACCGCAAACAGCATGCAGTCTCGAAATTTTTCACTAGGCGTTGCTCTTGGGCAGGGAAAAACTTTGGAAGAAATAATAAGCAGCCGTAATTCTGTAACCGAAGGAGTTGCTACAGCCTCAGCCGTTGTTGATGCTGCTGTAAAATATAATATTGATATGCCGATTTGTATGGCTGTAGATAAAATCTTAAATCATAGTGCAGATATTGACACTACTATAAAAGAGCTTCTATCTAGACCTTTTCGTTCAGAACTCGATATAGGCATGACAATACTTTAAAATTTACGTTTGATGTTTTTTACTGGATTTTTTATGCTGTTTGTGGGAAAAAGTTATATGCTAGTTTTTAGTTTTAGCAACTTAAAATAATTGAAAAAAGGAAAGAAAAATGACAGTTCGTGTTGCAATTAATGGTTTTGGTAGAATAGGTCGTCTAGTGTTTCGTGCTCTTGTAGAATCAGGACGTACAGATGTAGATATCGTAGCAGTTAATGATCTTGGCTCTCCAGAAGCTAATGCTCAT
Source organism: Alphaproteobacteria bacterium (assembly GCA_030639035.1). GTDB lineage: Bacteria > Pseudomonadota > Alphaproteobacteria > DAOWDM01 > DAOWDM01 > DAOWDM01. Next base: position 194 of record DAOWDM010000237.1, on the reverse strand, counting down.
CTTCTTAAATATGATTCAGTTCACGGCATTCTTCCAGTAGACGTAAGTGTTAAAGGCGATGTCTTGACAGCTGGTAATTACAGCGTAAAAGTTCTTGCAGAGCGTGATCCTTCTAAATTGCCTTGGAAAGACATGGGTATTGACATTTGTTTTGAATGTACAGGTATTTTTTCTGCTAAAGAAAAAGCTGTTGT
>DAOWDM010000125.1 GCA_030639035.1 Alphaproteobacteria bacterium | reverse complement strand
GTTATTATCCAATTCCCTGAAACTTGTGGCCTCTCATGTCTTTGGAGTTTTAAAGACAGGTCATTGCAAGTCGGGCTTACGATTCTTGATTTGCCATATGAACTATCATCGCACTTTTATCGCTACGAAGACTGTCAATAATATCATTCAATCCCTCGGATTCCTTCTCAAATAAAGTTTCAACAAAAAGTTTTATCTGCTTTTTTGCATAGAAACAGCTCTTGCCCTAACATTATCCCAACTTTTCTTTCCATTTTTCTTTTTCTTTTTCTTTTTAGAGTTTTTGTCTTTTTCGGAGTTGCCTCCGATAACGCTTTCTAGCTTATCAGCTTTAACTATTGTTTCTTCTTTGCTTTTAGGAGCAACAAAAACCATTTCCTTTGGAAAAGGAATCTTTACAAGTCTTGCCTCACCTTCACGTATTCCTTTTAATTGTGGGTCAATAATTTTATGATGCAAATCATCATGAGGAGGAATCGGCATAAGAATAAAGTTTGAAAATTCATTTTTTCCGCCACCATATATTGGTAACTTATGATGAACATTATAGCCAGCAGGAGACTTTCCTTTTTTAACAGTCTGCATCTGACTTTCTGTTAGCCCCATTCCTTTTAATTCTTTATCGCAGTTCTCAGCTATATGTTTCAAAAAGGCGTTACGAACACGTTTAAACTGATTTCTTGTCTGTTTTCTTTCATTTAAAGGTGGAACTTTAAATTCCATCTCAACAATAGGTATTCCGTGAATAGAATCTGGAATTTTACCCGCCCTAGCTGTTTCTTTTTGATATTTTACTTTTTTACGTTTAACTCTTTCAACAGTACGCTGCTTTAAACTTTTCTTTGTGTGGATATAACCGTCTTTTTTAACTTCGCTTAAAATATTACTTTTCATCATCAACCCCTTAATAATTTCAGAGCATTAAAGCTTCATAACTATTAGTCTAAATTAAAACCATAAATAACTTAAAAAAATGTATCATAGTTAATTCATTATCACAAAGCATTTTTTGCGAAAATATACAAAAACGCCATTATTAAGACATAATGTCTGTTAATATACCTAACAAGAAAACGCCGAAACTGTTGACAAAGCAAGATGACAGGGCAATATTGACAAAGCCTGACTGTTAATCATGTTCGGATAGAAACTTTGAAGCTTTATCACTATGATCAATAAAACAAAAGACGCATTAAATACAATAGCTTTTCAGGGGAGTCTTGGGGCATATTCGCATATATCATGCCTTTCTGCGTTTCCTGATATGGAGGTTCTTCCCTGCCACTCATTTGAAGATGTATTTGTAGCTGTGGAGAAAGGAAAAGCTAGGCTGGCTATGCTTCCGATAGAAAATTCCGTAGCTGGACGTGTTGCAGACATTCATATTCTTCTACCCAAATATAGGCTGTATGCTGTCGGTGAACATTTTCAGAGAATTGAGCATAATCTGCTAGCTCCAAAAGGTGCGACTCTTGAAACAATCAAAACTGTACGCAGTCATGTTCAGGCTCTTTCTCAATGCAGCGATGTGATTCGAAACCTTAGAATCGAGCCTTTATCTTTTGCAGACACAGCTAGAGCTGCCGAAAAAATAGCTAAAGATGATGATATTACTAAAGCTGCCATAGCCTCTAAACTTGCAGGTGAAATCTATGGACTTACCTCGTTAAAAGAGAATATTGAAAACTCTGAAAACAACACAACAAGATTTCTTGTTATGTCGAAAGAAAAAACCATTCCGTCAATTGGAAGCTGCCCTGTTGTTACATCAATGATTTTCCGTGTAAAAAATATTCCCGCTGCTTTATACAAGGTTCTTGGAGGGTTTGCTACAAACGGCATCAACTTGACAAAACTAGAAAGTTATATTGTAGGTGGAGATTTTGTTGCAGCACAATTTTATGCAGATGCCGAGGGACACCCTGAAGAACGCAGCTTACAATTAGCCCTTGAAGAGCTTGGTTTCTTCTCGCACGAAGTAACCATTTTAGGGACTTATCCAGCCCATCAATACAGGCTGGAAAGAAGAATAGAAAAACTGTAGAATGACGCTATCGAAAAACGAGTATTTTGTAACAAGGCACTGTGATTTTATTTTTTAAAAAGGTAAGCGTACTAAAAGTACATGCGTTTTGAAAAAATCAAATTGCAGTGATTTGGTGCAAAAGACGATATTTTTCGACAGCGTCAGAATAAGTCTTGCTTTTATACCCCTATATTCTGTTATAGTGTCATCGGGAAATCGGCGGTGGGCGAACTATTCGCCAATCTGGTCAGGTCTGGAAGGAAGCAGCCATAACGATTTTAAGTTCGGGTCATTGTCCGATTTCCCACTTTTATCTATTTTTTCTGGTATCGATTCTGTTTTTATGGCGGACATTATTCAAGATAGCAATTCTAGCAAATACAGCGTTCTTGCACGCAAATATCGTCCTGCAACCTTTTCCGAAATCATCGGACAGGAAGCACTTGTTCGTACAGTTACCAATGCCATAACGACAGGCAAACTTGCCCATGCGTATATGTTGACGGGTGTGCGAGGGGTAGGAAAAACCACAACAGCAAGAATTATAGCCAAAGCTCTCAACTGTGTTGGAGCTGATGGAAAGGGTGAACCTACAGTTAATCCATGCGGTGTTTGCGAGTACTGCAAAGCGATAACAGAAGATCGCCTTATGGACGTTCAGGAAATGGACGCCGCCAGCCGAACTGGAGTCGATGATATACGTGAGATTCTTGAAGGCGTGCGTTATCGTCCTGCTTCAGCTCGTTTTAAAATTTATGTAATCGATGAAGTTCACATGCTTTCTAAAAATGCTTTTAATGCATTGCTAAAAACGCTTGAAGAACCTCCAGAACATGTAAAATTTATTTTCGCAACAACTGAAATACGTAAAGTTCCTGTTACTGTATTGTCTCGCTGTCAAAGGTTTGATTTACGCAGAGTCAGTATGGAAACTCTGACTAAGCATTATGGTTCAATTGCGGCAAAAGAAAACGTCCACATAGAAGAAAAAGCCCTACATCTTATTGCAAAAGCAGCAGATGGTTCGGTTCGTGACGGTCTTTCTGTTCTGGATCAGGCGATAGTCCACGGCAAAGGAACTGTTACAGCCAAACAAATAAGAGAAATGGTTGGGCTTGTCGATAGAACAGTTACGCTTGATTTATTCGATTATTTGATGAGCGGAAACATTAAGGAAGCTCTTGAACTTTTTTCTGAACAATATGTACTTGGGGCTAATCCTTTGGTTGTTGTTCAGGATTTGATGGAAATCACGCATTGGCTTACTCGCATGAAAGCCGCTCCTTTTACTATTAGCGATTCTAAAATTGCAGGAATGGAAAAACGCTGTTCGGAAATGTCTAAAAAGCTTTCTATGGCTATCCTTGCCCGCACGTGGCAAATGCTGCTTAAAGGACTGAGAGAAGCACAGTTTGCACCTTCTTCTTTGCAAGCCGTGGAAATGCTGCTTATTCGTATTTCTTATGTAGCTGATTTGCCAACTCCAGAAGATACAATTAAAAAAATACAAAAAGATGCAAAAAACGGAAACATTTCAACGCCTGTAGTAAATTCTATTGAAACTAAACAAGAAAAAGCACAGGAAACAGTAGTTGCAAAACCTGAGACTCCACAGTCTCCACTTAAAAAAAAACTACCTGAAAGCTTTGAAGAAGTTGTAGCTCTATTTGATGAAAAAAAAGAAGTTCTAATTGCTAATCAGCTAAAAGAAGCTGTTCATCTTATACGTTTTGAACAAGGTATGATTGAAATCAGCCTCGAACCATTTGCAGACAAAGATTTAGCATTAAAAACAGCAAAAATGTTAAGCGAATGGACTAATATTAAATGGAATATTTATGTTTCAAGCAGTTCTAAAGGTGAAACGACTCTTAAAGAACAAGCTGATTCTATAGCTTCGCAAAAACGAGAAGATGCTACAGAGAATCCTATTGTAAAGAATGTCCTTGAGACTTTTAACGGTTCTTGCGTAACAGATGTAAAAACGCTGGAACAAAAAACAGAATAAAAATTACGGAGATAAAAAATGGATTTTGGAAAAATAATGAAACAAGCCAGTGAAATGAAAAGCAATCTGGTAGAAATGGAAGAAAGTCTGAAAAAAGTTGAAATAACAGGAACTTCAGGTGGTGAGTTGGTTTCTATTTGCATTGGTGGCAAAGGTGAAGTGCGTAAACTTAGCATAGATAAATCTATAGTTGCCCCAGAAGAAGTTGAAGTTTTGGAAGATTTAATCGTTGCAGCTTTTAATGATGCGAAAAGCAAACTTGAAGCTCATACACAGAATGAAATGACAAAAATAACAGGTGGCATGCAGCTTCCTGCTGGCTTCAACCTTCCTTTTTAATGATAGGCTCAGAAATAGAACAGCTAATTAAAATGCTTTCAAGACTACCAGGTCTTGGACCTCGTTCTGCCAGAAGAGTCGCTTTATATATTGTAAAAAAGAAAGATTCTTTTCTAGGACAGCTCATAAAAGCACTAAAAGAGGTAGAGGCGACTGTTAGCATATGTTCTATATGCGGAAATTACGATTCACAAAATCCATGCCATGTCTGTGCCAGTCATAAACGTGATTCATCAATAATTTGTGTTGTTCAAGATGTAGCTGATTTATGGGCGATGGAAAGAACCTCAGCATATAATGGCAAATACCATGTTCTAGGAGGAAATCTTTCTGCCTTAGACGGCATAGGACCTGACGACTTAAATATTGAAAAACTTATTGAAAAACTGTCTTCTGGTGAAATCAAAGAGGTGATTCTTGCCCTTTCAGCTACTGTTGAAGGACAAATTACAGTCCATTACATTGCAGATAGAATCAAAAAAACGAGCGTTAAAGTATCAGGGATTGCTCATGGAGTCCCCGTTGGTGGAGAACTAGATTACCTTGATGACGGAACTATACAAACAGCAATAAATGCACGCAGAGAGATAAATTAAGAATAAAAGTCTTTATAGTTGTTAGTTCGTGCATTAAAATACAATTCTTGAAAATTTTGGTTATAAGTGGAAAAATTAAAGTGCTTTTGCGTATTGGAATTATTTTAACAGCTATCTTTTTTATCTTTGCTCCAGTTCAGTCTTATGCTGACTTTGCAAAAGGAGTTGCTGCATACGATACCAAAGACTACGAAACAGCTTTTCAAGAATGGGAAAAAGCTGCTGAAAATGGAGACCTTGCTGCACAGAGGAATCTTGGGCATTTATACCGATGGGGAAAAGGCGTAGAACTCAATTCTGCACGAGCAGCCTACTGGTATCACAGAGCAGCAAAAGTCGGATTCGACAGGGCTCAATATAATCTTGCGATTCTTTATTTCAGAGGAGAAGGCGTTCCTAAAGATGAAGTTGAGGCTATGCGTTGGCTGGAAAAATCAGCAAAACAAGGCAATAAACATGCTAATATTATGTTAGAAAAGATGCAAAAAAATGTAGCCATTGTTCCATCAACACCATCAACACCATCAAAATCTTCTGTTGCTAAAAAAGAAGAAAACAAGACAATACCTTTAACTGAAACTAAGTTAGCTGTTTTACCAAAGCCTCAAAAAAACATCCTCGAAACTAAAGAAAAAACTCCTGCAAATGAACTTATGGCTCACATTGGTTCTTATGGAGTTCATAAAAACACAGAACTTGGGTGGAATTTTCTTAAAGAACACTACAAAAACCACCACCTTTTTACAAAAAAGATAACTCTTATAAACACTCCTAAAAAAGGCACAATCTACCGCCTACACGCAGTCGGCACAGCATCAAACGTAAAAAAATTATGCACAGAATTCAAAAAGAACAAACATTACTGCATAATATACAACAAAAAAGGACACCGCGTTCACTAGAACGTTTACCCCTCTTGTCATTCTTTACCCTACCCCTTATTAAACTTGTAAATATGATTGATAAGAAGTAGTTTTTTTAGACAAAACAATTTACAATCTTTTTTTTTGCTTTATATTTACTATCAAAGCATTAGAATTTTAAAAATGAGTGTAAATATAATGATTATAAAAAACCTTAACGATATTTCTGGAACAGAACGACAAGTACAATGGGGAAATGGTACTAGTCATCGCTTTTTATTGGAAAAAGACAAAATGGGTTATGGTCTAACACATACAATTGTTAATCCAGGGACAGAATCTCACCTTCAATATAAAAACCACCTTGAAACATGCTACTGCATTTCAGGCAGCGGTGAAGTTGAAGATATGGACGGGAAAGTGCATCGGATTGAGCCAGGTGTAATGTACGCACTTGACCAGAATGATGAACATATACTGCGTGCAGATCCAGATGTTGAACTACACCTCGTCTGTGTTTTTAACCCACCGTTAATCGGAACAGAATGTCATGATTTAAATGGCGAAGGAAGTTCTGTTTACGCAGCACACCACAACGGGTAAATACATCTGTATTAGAAAAAATTAGGAAAGATAAAGATGACGCATGTAAAATCTGGGCAGGATCAACTGGTTGAGAAGCCAGAAGATGTTATAGATATGTACATGGGGACAGGCGAAGATTTCCAAGATTTAAAAATCGGTGCAGAAATAGAGACTATCTATTATGACCCAGATAGTCCAGATATGAGCATGATGAACAAAGAACAGTCAGCTCAATTTAGGGAAGAATTAGACAAGCTAGACATAGAAAACGCACTTGAGAGTTGTTCAAACTGCATTGAAACTCCAACATCTGCTGTTCCAAATACACAATTAGAACAGTTATTCAAGCAGCAAGATAGATTTATGGCAGAAAAAGTCAGAATTGCATCTTCACTTGGCGTTAGAATGTGTCCATTTACTCCTAACCCTTTTACAACAGCTGAAGAAGGTTGGGACAATATAGTCCCTCGTGAACGCTTTCAGATGATGCTTCCTATTCTTAAACATAATTTCGGAAGAAATGGTCTTCTTTATACTTTTAACACTGTTCCTCTTCACGCCAGCATCAGTTACAAGGATACAGACCACCTCTGGAACTGCCTGCGAAGAGGGTTTTATCTAACACCTTTCTTTTATGCTATCAGTGAAAATTCATCTCCTTATACTGAAGCAAATGCAACGCCAAAAACAACACATTCATCTATGGAATATTGTACAAAGCTTGGCATTCACGGAGGCATTCCTGATTATTTCTATAAATGCACAGGTGGCGAGGAATATATCAAGGCTACTATAAACGCTACATTTGACCGTCCAATGATGGGCTATTTCAACAAAGAAGGTAAACAAGTCAACTTTCCTGATTTGCAAATGCTCACTTTTCGTGAATTGCAAGATATGGATTTGGGTACTTATTCCAATTATACCTTAGCTGAAAGCACCGTATGGCCTGACATTAAGATTGCCAGTAT
>DAOWDM010000073.1 GCA_030639035.1 Alphaproteobacteria bacterium | reverse complement strand
ATTAACAATAGAAACAATGTTGAAAGATTCAAAGAACTTAACGTTTTTGTTGTTAGACGTGCGACAGCAATAGTGAGTTTGCTCGACCATTATGTACGTTCCCCATCTGCTGTTACTCTTCTTCTTGGAGATGATAGCAACAACGATGTTATTGATGTCGAGATAAAAAATCCTGATTTGGTTGGCGTTTCTTTACGTCAAATGCAGTTTCCTACTGACATTATGTTCTTGTCGGTTTGCAGAAAAGGCAAACAGCTAAACGTCCATAACTATTACAGGTTTAGAGAAGGCGATATAATAACCATGGCTGGAAGCAATAAAAGCCTAAAGACTATGTCAATTTACCTTAGTATTCATGGGTGGGCTTCAGCGGTAGAAATGCACGGCATTGCTTAAAACTGTTAGACTTAGATAAGTTCTATATCACCAGCATTTTGTCCTGCATAAAAATCTACCATAAAAGCTTGAAAGCTACCATTTTCTAAAGATGCTCTGATTCCTGCCATAAGGTCTTGAAAATATTGTATGTTATGTCTGGTAAGCAACATACAGGCAAGTATTTCCTTGCAGCGAATTAAATGATGCAAATATGCACGGCTGTAGTTTCGGCATAAAGGACAGCTACATTTTTCATCTAAAGGTCTGGAATCTTCTTTATGGCGTGCGTTTCTCATGTTGACAGTTCCTCGACGAGTAAAAGCCTGACCGTTTCGCCCTGACCTTGAAGGCAGAACACAGTCAAACATATCAACACCACGCATGACAGCTCCGACTATATCGTCAGGTTTTCCAACTCCCATTAAATATCTAGGCTTGTTTTCAGGAAGTAAATGAACCGAAGAATCCATAGTTGAAAACATCAATTCCTGACCTTCACCAACAGCAAGCCCTCCGATTGCATACCCATCGAAATCAATCTCTCTCAATGCTTTTGTGGATTCTTCTCTTAAGTCCGCAAAAACACCTCCTTGAACAATCCCGAATTGTCCATATCCTGAGCGAGCTACAAAGGCTTCACGTGAACGTTTTGCCCAACGCATTGACATACGCATAGACTTTGCTGCGACTTTTTTTTCTGCTGGATACGGAGTACACTCATCAAATGCCATAGTAATATCTGCGTCTAACATTCTTTGAATATCGGTTGAATATTCAGGCGTTAAATGATGACGTTTGCCGTCTATATGAGACTGAAAAACAACGCCTTCCTCGCTCATTTTTCTCAATTGGGAAAGAGACATAACCTGATAGCCACCAGAATCGGTTAAAATTGGCTTATCCCAATTCATGAATTTATGAAGCCCGCCTAGACGTTCTATTGTTTCAGCACTTGGACGCAACATCAGGTGATAAGTGTTACCAAGAAGAATTTGAGCCCCAGTAGCAGCTACATCTTCTGGAAACATGCCTTTTACAGTTGCAGCAGTCCCTACTGGCATAAAAGCAGGGGTATCAACTATACCATGAGCAGTATGAATCCGTCCTCTTCTAGCAGAACCGTCTTTATTCAATAATTCAAAACGCAAAGCCTGTTATCCTTTATTTGCAATGACGGTGGAGGTGGTTTTTAGAATGTAAAAAACAAGTGTCACCATAAGAGTAAAATCTGTATTTTTCATTTTTTGCATGCTCATAAGCTGCGTGCATTTTTTCTGTTCCAGCAAAAGCACAAACAAGCATAAACAAAGTAGAACGTGGAAGATGAAAATTCGTCATCAAATTATCAACTATTTTAAATTTATAACCTGGAGTAATAAAAATATCAGTTTCATCTGCAAAAGGCTTTAAAAAACCGTTTTTATCAGAAGCACTTTCAAGAACTCGCAAAGATGTTGTTCCAACTGCTATAATCCTTGCCCCATCTGCCTTTGCTGAGTTTATAATATCAACCGCATCTTTCGTTATTACCCCATATTCAGAGTGCATTATATGGTCGTCAGTGTCTTCTACTTTGACAGGCAGAAAAGTTCCTGCTCCGACATGCAGAGTTACATTAACTCGCTTAACGCCTTTGTTATCAAGCTTTTCAAGTATTTCAGGCGTAAAGTGCAAGCCTGCTGTAGGAGCTGCTACAGCTCCATTTTCAGAAGCGTAAACTGTCTGATAATCAGAACTGTCTAACTCGTCAACGTTTCTTGAAATGTATGGAGGCAAAGGCATATTTCCATACTGTTCAAGCAGAGAGGAAAATTTATTTCCTGTTTCGTTAAACTTGATAAGTATTTCTCCGCCGTCTTCTTTTTTTATGACCTCACAGAAAAAATCGTTACCAAAAACAATTTTCTGCCCGATTTTAAGCCTTTTACCTGGTCGAGCTAAAGCTCTCCAAAATCCGTCTTTAATCTGCTGGCACAGCATTACTTCAACACGAACGGAATCTCGAAAACCATAAATTCTGGCTGGAATTACCCGTGTATTATTAAAAACCATCACATCACCAGACTGTAACATTTCAGGCAGTTTTGAAAATACACTGTCTTGAAAATCTTTCTCTGCCGATACTTCCAAAAGACGAGCAGAATCTCTGGGGACAGCAGGACGGTCTGCTATCAACTCACGAGGCAAGTCAAAATCAAATATATCTACTTTCATATTAGCACCTGAGAAATACAATAGACTTAGCTGCGTTCTTCAGCTTTTTCCACTTTAAGAGTCGTTGCGTCATAGCCTGTTACTGTTACAAGAGTTTCTTTTGGAAGATCATCACCTTCGACTCTCCATTCAGTTGCACCGACATGGATTTTACCACGTCCATTTTTTATAGGCTCTATCAAAGCATAGGTTTTACCTACATATTGAGCAGCACGCTGGCTAAGGTTTGGGTGGTCGGTTGGTTTTTCTGTTTTAGAATAAAACCGTTTTCCAGCAAATGCACACGCAACACCTAAAATAGCAAATATTACAAACTGAACTTCCCACGAAAGATAAGGCATTAACATTGCAATAAAACCAGTAACAATCGCCCCAAGTCCCAACCACAGGAAAAACACCCCTGGCAGGATTATTTCCAGAACAATAAGAATTACACCTGCAATCAGCCAGTGCCAGAAAGAAATTTCTGCAAAATAATTATTCGCAAATTCATTCATAAAACGCCCCTTTTTTAAGAATTAGACCATGGTTCTACAGGTGCTTTAGGAAGTGCCTTAGGTAATTTAGCTTTTCTTTTTGAAGACGAGTCTCCACCCATAGCATCTTTTGCAATTTCTGCAATACCAGCAACAGAGCCAAGAATTGAAGAAGCTTCCAAAGGCATCATAATAAGTTTCTGGTTATCAGCAGAAGCTATAGCCTGCAAAGCATCAACATATTTCAAACCAAGGAAGTAGTTGATAGAATTTACATCACCTTCCTGAATAGCTTTGGAAACCATTGTTGTTGCTCTGGCTTCAGCTTCGGCTTGACGTTCTCTTGCTTCTGCGTCTCTGAAAGCAGATTCTTTGCGTCCTTCAGCGGACAGAATAGCACCTTGTTTTTCACCTTCGGCTTTTAAGATTTCTGCTTGTCTAAATCCTTCCGCTTCAAGAATGTTTGCACGTTTTTCACGCTCTGCTTTCATTTGACGAGCCATAGCATTCACCAAATCACGAGGAGGAGAAATATCTTTAATTTCAATACGAGTCACTTTCACGCCCCATGGGTCTGTTGCATCATCAACAACGCCAAGCAGGTCAGCATTGATTTTTTCACGCTGAGACAAAAGCTCGTCCAAATCCATTCCGCCCATAACTGTACGAATATTAGTCATGGTAAGGTTAAGAATCGCTAACTGCAAATGACGGACTTCATATGCTGCCCTAGCTGCATCAAGCACCTGATAAAAAACAACGCCGTCAACAGTAACCATGGCGTTATCTTTGGTGATGACTTCCTGAGAAGGAACGTCAAGCACCTGCTCCATCATGCTGAACTTAGCACCAATACGGTCTACCATAGGAACAATAAGATGTAGCCCAGGTCTTAAAGTCATTGTATAACGACCGAATCTTTCAACTGTAAATTCTGTTCCTTGTGGAACAACTTTTACGCTCATACTTACAATTATAAAGCCTAATATAACAAAAACTATAGCAAAAAAAGGGAAACCTTCCATGACCTAACTCCATTTAAAAATCATCTAATAAAACAGCTATCATAGACATTATTCTTTTAATAGCGTTTTTTTATTCACAAAAACATACTTTAACTATACTTTACTAAAAATAGAAATTTTAACATAGGTATATTTAAAAAATGGCGATATTAAAAATTGTCAAAGCTCCTGACCCTGTACTTAAAGCTAGATGCAAACCTGTTGTAAAAGTTAATGGAGCAATCCAGCAGCTTCTTGATGATATGCTTGAAACAATGTATGAAGTTCCAGGAATAGGACTTGCCGCACCTCAGATAGGATTAAATATACAAGTGGCAGTATTAGATATATCTAATGAAAAAGAAGAAAATAATCCCGTATGTTTAATAAATCCAGAAATTATTCAAACATCAGAAGGAAAAAACACTTACGAGGAAGGCTGTTTATCTCTTCCTGATTTTTATGAAAATGTTATACGACCCAAAGAAGTTACAGTTAGATTTATTGACAGAGACGGAAAAACAAAGGAAATAAAAGCTGACGGACTTCTTGCCACTGCAATTCAGCACGAAATAGATCATTTAAAGGGTGTTTTATTTGTTGACCATATATCATCTCTTAAACGTAATATAATTTTGAGAAAACTTAAAAAATTAAAAAAAGAAGGGATTATAAAGTAGCGAATGGCTCGTTTAAAAGTAGTATTTATGGGAACTCCTGATTTTGCTGTTCCTGCTTTAAAAGCGTTGAGTGAACGCCACGATATTGTGTGCGTTTACAGCCAGCCTCCACGCCCTGCAGGCAGGGGGTACAAACTACAACTATCACCTGTTCAAACGTTTGCGACAAGAAAACGTCTGCAAGTACGCCACCCTGTGTCTTTAAAAAGCATTGAAGAACAAGAGCTGTTTTCTTCACTTAATGCCGACATAGCAGTTGTTTCTGCGTACGGTTTGATTTTACCTCAAGCTATTCTTGATGCTACGAAAATGGGCTGCATCAATATCCACGCTTCACTGCTTCCCAGATGGAGAGGAGCTGCTCCTATACAGCGTGCAATAATGGCAGGAGACAAAGAAACAGGACTTACAATTATGCAAATGGTCAAAGCTCTGGACGCAGGAGATATGCTAATAAAAAAAGCCCTGCCGATAGTCTCGGGAATGACAGCAGGGCATTTGCACGATATCCTATCCAGAGTCGCTGCAGGACTTATTCTTAAAGCCCTTGATGGAATAGAAAAAAACAGTTTAAAACCAAAACAACAACAGGAAAATAAAGTTACCTATGCAAAGAAAATTGTCAAAAGCGAGGGGCGAATTAACTGGAATAACTCTGCTGTTGAAATTGAAAGAACAGTCCGAGGATTTTCACCGCACCCTGGAACATGGTTCGAGCATAACGGAAAACGTATAAAAATCCTTGAATGTGAAGTCATAAAAGACATTGATAAAAATTATGAATCAGGAACTGTTATTAAAGATATGGTCATTGCGTGTGGAAAAGATGCTTTGAAAATCTTAACCCTGCAAAAAGCTGGCAAGACTCCAACAGATGCAAAAGATTTTCTAAGAGGTTACAATCTTCCACCAAACAGCAGGCTTTTGTAAAAATGCCACGTTATAAACTCACAATTGAATATGACGGCACAAATTTTGTAGGCTGGCAAAGGCAGGACAATGGAGTTTCTATTCAGCAGTCAATAGAAGAAGCTATTTCCAAATTTTGCCCAACAGAAGTATTTGCATATGGAGCAGGTCGTACAGATGCTGGAGTCCATGCTATAGGACAAGTTGCTCATATTGATATAAAAGAATTCCCTACAAATGTTGTGCAGAATGCAATCAATGCTCATTTAAGACCTCTTCCAATTAGTATTGTCAAAGCGGAACGAGTTGAAGATAGTTTTCATTCTAGGTTTTCGGCTGTTTCAAGGTCTTATTTATACAGAATAAAAAATCGTTGGGCTCCTCTGGCTCTTGATAAAAACAGAGTATGGTGGATTCCTGTTGATTTAGACGCAGAAGCTATGGCAGATGCAGCCGAGGTTCTTCTTGGTGTCCATGATTTCAGCACTTTCAGAGCTACTAGATGTCAGGCTAAATCAGCTATAAAAACGCTGGATATGTTAAAAGTTGAAAGATGTGGCGATGAAATACATATAAAAGCTCATGCAAAATCTTTTCTACATCATCAAGTCCGAAATATAGTCGGCTCATTAAAGCAAGTAGGCGTCGGAAAATGGAGCAAAGCAGACTTGAAAAAAGCATTAGAAGCCTGCGATAGAAAAGCTGGCGGTCAAACAGCACCAGCTTGCGGTCTATATTTAACAGATGTTGGATATTAGGCTGTTTTTACTTTTTCATGCTTGCACAATCTATACAAGTGAGTACAGCTGGATTAAATTCCAATCGTTTTTTAGATATAGGCTCATCACAGTTGATACAGTATCCGTAATCACCACTTTCAATCCGCTTTAAGGCAAGCTCAATCCGATAAAGTTCGTCTTTACGCTTTTGCTCAGATGCAAGAGCCATTGACTGTCTTTGCATTGCGTCCATTCTAGAAAGTCTACCGATACAGGATTGGTCAAGTTCTACAGTTTTTGTAGAATCTTTTGCCATAGACACCAAACTTTCCAGCTCTGAGCGTTTAGTTTCTAATAATTTCCTGTGATATTCCAAATCTATATCCATTATAGACTTTCCTGTAATTATTTTAGCTTTTAATCAAAAAGAGCATCAATGTCATCTTGATTTATACCTTCATCTTCATTGGCAGGACCACTAAGCTCTACACCTTCTTCTTCTTGTGATTTTTCAGATTCATCACTAATCTGGTTCTTGATTATCTCTTTTATGTTATCACGACCCCAGATTTCTATCATTTTTTCAATATGTTTTTCCACAAGGCTCAATACGTTCAAAGCTTTTGTTATTCGCTGTCCAGTAAGATCCTGAAAATTACAAGCTTCAAATATTGTTGAAGTCATTGCGGATATTTCTTCTGCTAGTTTACCTGAATTGCTTCCGTTTTCCAGAGTTTGAATATTGTTAGCCATGTCATCAATTTTTTCGGCACAATCCAAGATATTTTCTGTTGCTTTTTCAGTAGATGCAACTATTGCGTCAAGTTCTTCAGATATTGAACCTATATCTTTTTTTGGTGCTTCATTAGTAGATAAAGAAGCGATTTCAACTTTTGTATCCTGTATTGCCAACGACAGAGTGAATATTTCCACTTTAAGGTGTTCATTTTCCTTAGCTTGTTCTTCAATTCTTGCTATAGCAATGCTTTCTTGTTCATTTGCGATTGCAATAGCTTCTTCTTCTGGTGAAAGTTCCCTTGGTGTTTTATGCTGGAGAAGCTCTGAAAGTCTATAGATTTCCTCTCTCATCAACATAATTGTTTCAACAAGATCGGAATGTTCTAAAGCATTTATGTCGCCGTCTATATTAAGTTTTTTTTCAGCACTGAAGACTTTGTCTTTTCTCATATTTGTATTCTCTAACAATATATTTATGACTTTAAATACATTATATTCTATAACATTATATACTACCATTAAAAATAGTATATTAGGTTATATGTACCGTCTAAAGATTGTTTTTTTATGATTGAAAACAAATTGGAAAAATCTAAGCACATTAAAAGAGTTACAGCTATTGGAAAGCTTGCAGGGAAGATTGCTGCTCCTGTTTTGGGAAAACGAGGTTTTGCCGAAGTTGATATTCTGACAAAATGGGAAGAGATTGTCGGTGCAGAGCTAGCTGCTCATATCTCTCCAGTTAAAATCTCTTTCCAAAAAAATAAAAAAGACAACGGAACTTTGCATGTCCGTACTGCTGGAAGTGCATATGCTACAGAACTTCAGCATAAAACTCCACGAGTCATAGAACGAATCAATACTTATTTTGGGTATCAGGCTGTAAAATTTTTGAAAATTCAGCAGGGTTCTTTACCTAAAAAACAGTATAAAAAACAAGTCGCAAAGCCTGTTGTTGATAAAAAGGAAGCAGCTAACATTGAAAGAGTTGTCAGTGATATTGACAATGACAGCCTAAAAAAAGCTTTGACAGAACTTGGGCTAGCTGTAGCAATAAACAAAAAAACGTCCACTTAAAGAATCGTGTTTCTTAAAACAATTGATATTCATTAAAGAAAGTTTGTAATATGAGTTTTGAACGTCTTGTAAATATTTTTAGTCGCACTGTGGCAGTTATAGTAACGGCTGTTTTTCTTTTCTATTTTATGACTGAAAAACTTCCAAAAGAAATAGAGTTTTTTTCAAACACTCTTAAACAACAAACAACAGAGGATAATTCTTCTAAAAAAGATGCTCTTAAAGAAGATGTTTTAGAGATTGTTCCTGAAAACATCAGTCCATTATTAAAAGAGCGTATTTTAGGAAACAAAGAAGCTCTTGTAACTCTTTATGATTATTCGTCAATCACTTGCAGCCATTGTGCTTCTTTTCATAAAAAGACTCTCCCAAAAATTAAAAAAAGTTTTATCGATAACGGAAAGGTTAATTTTATTTTCCGTGATTTTCCATTAGGAAGTCGAGCTACTACTGCTTCAATGTTGTCGCATTGTGTTGATTCTTCAGATTACTATCCTTTTCTGGACATTCTATTTGATAATCAAATGAAATTAGTGTTTGCAAGAAATCCAAAAGAAATGCTTTCAGGCTATGCTCGTCTTGAAGGAATGACTGAAGATGAGATTAGTAAATGCCTAAATGATGAAAAACTATTTGATGGTCTGCAAGCTATTGTTAAAAATGCTGAAAAAAATCATAAGATTAACTCTACTCCTACATTTGTAATTGATAACGGAATTAGAACAGTTAAAATCGAGGGTGCACAACGTTTTCGTGCATTTAAAAAGATTCTAAATGAAATGATTGTTGAGGCTGAAAAAAACAAACTTCAATAGAAAATATATATCATTTCTTGACAGATTTATGCTCAGTTCGTATCGTACTTTCAGGCTTTGCAAAGTAGTGTCAGGAGTGTTTTTATAAATGGTTGATAATGACACTGCTTCAAAACTTAAGGATATCGAGGCTAGATTGCATGCAGCAAATAATGATGGTAAAAGAAAATATGGGAACGGAAAAACCGCTGCAGCTTCTGGTGTAAATTTTGGCTTTAGATTAGTAACGGAGCTTGTTGGCGGAGTTGTTATAGGAGGCGGTCTTGGCTGCTTTTTTGACAGCATTTTTAGCACTGATCCAATATTATTTGTAATTTTTTTACTTTTTGGTGGTGCAGCAGGTGTACTAAATTCTTATCGTATGGTAAAAAAGCGAGAAGAAAAAAAACTTAGTCAGGGACAGCAAAATGTCAGGACCGATTGAACAGTTTAATATTGTGCCATTGGTAGAATTAGAAATTGCAGGAATAGATGTTTCCTTCACAAATTCAGCGTTATTCATGACGCTGGCTGTTGTTATTTGTCCTACTTTATTAACTTTAGCGATGAACAAAAAAGCCCTTATCCCTGGACCATGGCAATCTCTTGCTGAACTTCTTTACGAATTTATCGGAGGATTAGTGAAAGAAAATGTCGGACAGGAAGGTATGAAGTATTTTCCATTTATATTTTCGATTTTTCTTTATATCTGCATGGGGAATCTTCTTGGTCTTTTGCCATACAGTTTTACTTATACAAGCCATCTTGCCGCAGTCGGAGGGCTGGCTTTTTGCAGCCTTATATTGTTGACTATACTCGGTCTAAAAAGAAATGGAGTGGCGTTTTTACATGTGTTTTTCCCAAGTGGAGCTCCGCTTTTAACGTCTTTGGTTCTTGTGCCTATTGAAATGATTTCTTTTTTATCTCGCCCGTTTAGTCTTACAGTTCGACTTGTAGCCAACATGACTGTCGGTCATATTATGTTGAAAATCATTGCTGGTTTTGTCTTTGGTTTGGGAGTTTTTGGCATAGTGCCTTTGGCATTTGCGTCAATTATTATTGTTTTTGAAACAGGAATTGCTATTCTTCAAGCATATATTTTTACAATGCTTTGTTGTATTTATTTAAATGATGCAATTCATGTGCACTAAGTATTAACGTTGTCATTAATTGAAAAGGAAGAAATAAAATGGATGCTGAAGCCGCTAGATATATAGGTGCAGCCTTGTGTTCTCTTGGTATGATCGTGCCTGCAATGGGTGTGTCTAAAATTTGGATAACAATGATTGAGACTGTTGGTCGCAATCCTACAGTTAAGCCTGATGTTGACATATACGGTTGGGCTGGATTCGCTGTTACAGAAGCTATCGCTCTTTATATGTTGGTTGTTGCACTTGTAACTCTTTACAGGTAGTTTGCTGAAATATATCTGGTTCTTCTTTAAAAAAGAGCCAGATATTTCACAGGAGCATGAAATATGCCTCAGTTGGATATTACCTGGTATCCAGCCCAATTTTTTTGGATGGTAATTACTTTTACCATTATGTTTTTGTTGATTTCTCAAGTTGTAGTGCCAAGAATAAGCAAAGTGCTTGACGAGCGACAACATCGAATTGACGAAGACCTGAAGCGGGCTGAAAAACTTAAAGCTGAAGTTGAGACTATAACAGAAGCTTACGAAAAGGTAATAACAGAAGCGAATACTACTGCTCACGATTCGCTACAGAAAGTTAGAAATGAAATAACTTTGATTGCAGAGCAACGAGAAAAAGAAATGTCTGACAAGCTTGAAAAGCAAATCAAAGCTGGAGAAGAAAGAGTTTCTCAAGCCAAAGATAATGCTTTAAAGCAAGTGCGTGAAATTTCTTTGGAAACAACTTCTGCTACTGTTGAAAAACTTAGCGGAATAAAGGTCAAAGACGAAGAATTGAAAGATTCCGTTGAAAAAGCAATAAAGGAACATCTGTCGTGATTTCAGTTGCAAAAGCTACGGAACATGCAAAAGAAGCAACAGGTCATGTGGCAGAAGAAGTCGTGCATGGTCATGGTGCTTTTTATGAAGACTCAACTTTTTGGGTTGCTGTCTCATTTGTTCTTGTCATAGCGTTTCTTTATAAGCCTATTTCCAGAGCTTTTAATACAGCAATGTTAGTTAGAGCAAAAAAAATAACGACTCGCCTTGAAGAAGCTAGAAAACTCAGAGAAGACACTCAAGCTTTGCTTGCAGAATGTCAGCATAAAATACGTAATTCAGAGCAGGAAGCAGAGGATATTCTGTTAAAAGCTAAAGCTGATGTTGAACATCTTAAAAAAGAAGCAGAAAGCCACCTTGATGCTGTTTTTGCTAAGCGTGAGCGTCAGGCTATTGAACATATAGAACAGGCTGAAAAACAGTCTATTCAAGAAATACAGCATTTGGCTGTTGATATTTTCATCTCGGCAACAAAGACTGTTTTTAAAGAAGATATAACGGCAAGACAGTCAAATACAATAATTGATTCTGCAATCAAAGAGTTACCTGAAAAGTTGGCAATGGAAAGTTTTCACTAGAGCTAATTCCGTTTCGACAGTTAAAACGGAGTTTTTATGCAAAATTATCCTTCATATCCTCAAACGCCACAACTTTTTAGTGGGCAGGATAAGTGTGTTAATGAATGCATTTCCCGAATCGAATCTATAAAAATTCGCATTGTCGGAAACCCTTTGATAAGCGAAATAGAAAAGCATGAATTTATAAATGACCTTGATGTTTTGCGTGCTACATATTTGCATCTGAATACAATGCAACTGTCTTCTACAAGGAGCATTAAATCTCAAGAAAACGCTAATCGTGTTGATATAATGTCTGTTGCTCTTGAAATAGAGGGTATCCTTGGTCAAAACACTGAAATTATAGAAAATCTTAAAAAAATCTCTAAAATTGCGGGCAGTAAACTAACCGTTTTGCTAGAAGGTGAAACTGGAGCAGGAAAGGAACTTTTTGCTCGTATTGTGCATCACAACAGTAAACGTGAAAAACTGGTTACAGTAAACTGCGGAGCTTTTGCTTCAGGTCTTTTAGAATCTGAAATGTTTGGGCATGTAAAGGGAGCTTTCACTGGAGCAATTGCCGATAGAAAAGGGAAATTTGAAGAAGCGAATGGCGGCACTATTTTTCTTGATGAAATTGGAGAAATGGAGCCTCAAGCACAGGTAAAGCTGCTACGTGTTCTTGATACTGGAGAAATCCAGAGAGTTGGTTCGGATAAAACTTTTCAAGTTGATGTAAGAATAATCGCCGCTACAAATAAAACTCTAGAGGATATGGTAAAAGAAGGACGTTTTCGTGAAGATTTATACTATCGTTTGAATGTCTGCCACTTAAAAATCCCACCTTTGCGTGATAGACGTGATGAAATTGAGCTTTTAT
>DAOWDM010000149.1 GCA_030639035.1 Alphaproteobacteria bacterium | reverse complement strand
GTCAACTCTTATTGCAGAAGCAAACAATCTCGGAAAGCCTGTTGTTATTGACCCTAAAGGAACGGATTATTCTAAATACAATGGAGCTTATCTGATTACTCCTAATCGCAAAGAACTTGCAGAAGCAACTCGTATGCAGGTGGATAGTGATGAGGAAATTATTGTTGCTGCTCGTCATTTGATGGATTCCTTTTGCATCAAAAATGTGCTTGTAACTCGAGGAGACAAGGGAATGACTCTTGTTGCATCTGATGAAATTCATCATTTACCTGCTCAGGCAAAAGAGGTTTTTGATGTATCAGGTGCAGGAGATACCGTTGTTGCAACTATGGCTTCATCTCTTGGAGCTGGCATATCAATTGCCGATTCGGCTCGTATAGCTAATGCTGCTGGTGCAATAGTTGTTTCCAAAGTCGGAACAGCCGTTGTATATGCTGACGAACTGATTTCTTATTTGCGAAATCAGGATATTGTTAAAAACAGAGGAAAAGTTCTTTCTTTGGAAAAAGCCATTGAAAGAGTTTTGAAATTGAGAGCAGGTGGAGCAAAAATAGGCTTTACAAACGGCTGTTTTGATTTGATACACCCAGGGCATGTTTCTCTTTTATCTCAAGCAAAAGAAGCTTGCGATTTTTTGATAGTAGGACTTAACAGCGATACTTCTGTTTCAGATTTAAAAGGCTCAAGCCGTCCTGTGCAGCCAGAATCCTCAAGGGCAATAGTGCTGTCTTCACTGTCTTCAGTTGACATTGTAGTTATATTTTCAGAGGAAACTCCAGTAAGGCTAATAAAAGCCTTAAAGCCTGATGTTTTGATTAAGGGTGCAGACTATACCGTTGAAACAGTCGTCGGAGCAGATATTGTCCAAAGCTATGGCGGAAAAATCGTACTCGCAAAGCTTGCCGATGGACACTCAACGACAAATACAATTAAAAAACTGAATCAATAAAGTTTGATTTTTATAGGAAAGCCGTTTTTATCAAAATTCCAATAATTAAATGCAAACATATAAGGGTGCTTGAAATCCTGTACTAGAAGAAACTGGTTTTTCATATTAAAGCGAATGGCTTTTTGCATAGTTGCTAGGTCAAGTTTCCATTTCCCACCATGTTTTTCAAAAAAGTAAGGGGCACATTTCCTTTGTTCAACATTGTATCGGATAACAGAATAGCCATTGTTGATGAAGGTTTTTCCTTTGGAGCATTTTATCAGAGTTCTAAGCTCGTTTTTCATTTGTGCTTTTGTTACCGTCCTTGATGACAGCATGATTTTTGTACTGTTGGAATAAATATCCAGATTAGGACTGGAATCCTGTTCTTTTAAAGCCTGCATATATTTAGCAAGTGTTTGCTTTGGGTCTGTTTTTGCAAATATTTCTTCTGCTGAATCTTCTGGAAAAACAACTTCCATTGCGTCTTTAGCTTTGGCAAAAAGCAGTTTGGTTGTTGTTGCAACTCCGTCAGGAATCTGTTTTTCTTTGAAAAAATCATTCATCAATTCTGTATTGAGTTCTGAAATAAAGTCCTCAGGATATGTTTCTTTAAGTAATGGAGTTGTTTCCAAATGCAGTTTTTCTTTTGCAAGGTCAACTATCAGCAGCATTCCTGAATCGATACTGCTTTTTTCTCCAATATTTAATTTTTGAAACTGTTTTTCATTATAATCTTTAGGGGAAATGAATTTATTGTTTATCAAAACCTGAAAATCTATATCAAAATCTTGCAAAAACAGTACGTGATATTTATCTATTAACGAGCGGTGCTGATTCCCCAAAACCTCAGCTTCATCATGCACCCACTTGCTATGCCAAGCCAAAGCAGGAACAGCAAAAAACACAACTAGAAAAATAAATAAAACGATTTTTTTCATTTTTTTCAAGAAAACCTTATGAATTTTTAGTAAGCTTTATGTTCTTGATGTATTTTAGAAGAAATTGCAATCAATTGGAATATTAAACAAAGGGAACTGGTCAAATGGGATTATGGCATTTTGCTAAAGATGGGGAAAATATTGGGGCTATGCCTCATGACAAAGCAGTCGCTTTTGCTCGAATCAATCCAGACAGTCTTGCTTGGCGTGAAGGTATGGCAGAGTGGACTCAGGTTAGTAAAATTCACGAATTACGTAATATTCCAAAGGGCAGAGTAGCCCCTCCCCCGACTGCAAATATATCCTCTGATGAAATCGATTACGATATTTATGGCGATGACATGCAGTTCGTTGAAATAGAGCTTGATCCTGATGAAACAGCTGTAGCCGAAGCTGGTGCTTTAATGTATAAAGATTCGGACATAGAAATGACAGCTTTGCTTGGTGATGGTAGTGATAAAGGCTTGGTCAGCAAACTACTTGGAGTCGGACGAAGAGTCATTACAGGAGAAAGTGCATTTATCACAGCTTTTACCCATCGTGGTTATGGAAAATCCAAAGTTGCTTTTGCCGCACCATATCCAGGGAAAATTATTCCAATAACTCTGCCAAATGTTGGCGGTACGCTGATTTGTCAAAAAGACAGTTTTCTTTGTGCAGCAAGAGGAGTGTCTATAGGTATTCACTTCCAGCGTAGAATCCTTACAGGGCTGTTCGGTGGCGAAGGCTTTGTAATGCAAAAGCTTGAAGGGGACGGAATGGTTTTTGTTCATGCAGGCGGTACTATTTATGAGCGTCATCTTTCCGCAGGAGAAGAGCTTGATGTAGATACAGGCTGTATTGTAGCTATGACAAAAGACGTCGATTTCGATATGGTCATGGCAGGAGGTATCAAGTCTCAATTATTCGGAGGAGAAGGCGTTTTCCTTGCTAAATTAAGAGGAGCTGGGACAGTATGGCTTCAGTCTTTGCCGTTTTCACGACTTGCAGGGCGTATGCTGGCATCAGCTCCTCAGCTTAAAGGCAAGCCTGTAGGTAGATAATATTATGACTGAAAAAACAGAAAAGCCTTTTTGGCAGACTAAAAGCTTAGAAGAAATGACTCGGGAAGAATGGGAAGCTCTTTGCGACCGTTGCGGAAAATGTTGCTTGCGAAAAATTGAAGACGATGACGGAGATTTTATTTTCACCTGTGTTGCTTGCACATTGCTTGATACTGAAACAGGTCTGTGCAAAAACTATCAAAATCGCAAACGTTTTGTTCCTGACTGTATTCAGCTAAAGCCAGAAATGGTTGAAAATATAGGCTGGCTTCCCATTACGTGTGCTTACAGGCTGATTTTTAACGGTGAAGACCTGCCTGAATGGCATCATCTGAAGTGTGGTGATTTTCAAGCAGTTCAAGAAGCTGGTGTATCTGTAAAAGGAAGGGCTATAAGCGAAGATTTTGTAGGTGATATAGAAGAGTTTACCGTCAATTGGGAAGACCTTTAAATAAAAACAGCAAATGAAAATGAAAAAATTGTTCAACATTACTTCTTCTTTTTTCAAAAACAAGCCATCTCAAGCAGAATCGTTCTGGAAACTGAAAAAGCTTGAGGAAATGACGCTTGAGGAATGGGAGGCTTTATGTGATGGCTGCGGAAAGTGTTGTTTGCATAAGCTTGATCATTTTTTTTTCAAAAACAAAATTATTTTCACTAATGTAGCCTGCAAAATGCTTGATATTGAAACATGTCGCTGTAAAAACTATGAAAACCGTTTTGAAATAGTTCCAGATTGCGTAAAAATTACACTTGAAACTTTAAAAGAAAGACCTCGATGGTGGCCTAAAACATGTGCTTACTGGCTGGTATATAAAGGGAAAGACCTGCCTTCATGGCATCATTTAATATCAGGAGACAAGGCAACTATTCACAAAGAAGGAAAATCCATATTAGGACGTGCTGTCAGCGAGGAAAACATAGATAGCTACAGTAAGCATATCATCAAATGGTATGACAAATGATTGGAATAAAGAAAAAAACTCCAGATATTGAAAAAATACTCATTGGAGATATTGAGCTGCCAGTTCATATCAGGAAAAACGCACGGTCAAAACGTATTTCTATGAGGTTCAATACAACAGCCGACAGCCTTGTTTTGACTCTGCCTAAAAGAACTTCAAAAAGAAAAGGAATGAAGTTTCTTAACTCAAATATAAACTGGATTGTCAGTTCTCTTGCTTCTTTGCCTAAGCGAAAAGAATTTATTGATGGAGCAATCCTTCCTTTTATCGGAAATGACTATGTAATCAAACACCGACCAGAAGCAAAACGTGGTGTTTGGATAGAAAACGATGCAATCAACGTATCAGGACAAATTGAACATCTTCCACGCAGAGTAAAAGACTTCATCAAAAAAGAAGCAGGGAAAGCTATTATTCCACGAGTTCATGCTTTTGCAGAACAAATAGGAAAGCCTGTAAATCATATCAGTTTAAGAGATACCCGCTCACGTTGGGGAAGCTGTTCTTCAAATGGGAGAATCTCTTTTTCATGGAGGCTCGTTTTTGCTCCAGAGCATGTTCTTAATTATGTAATAGCCCACGAAGTTACTCATTTAGCAGAAATGAATCACTCGCAAGATTTTTGGGAAATTGCAAAAAGTTTTGTTCCTGATATGGAAACATCAAAACAATGGCTAAAAACCAACGGCTCACAGCTTCATCGTTACGGCTGATATTTACATATAATAATGTTGACCTAATACAGATTGAATCCTAAAATCACATAGATTTTTTAAAATTGTTTTAGGAGACAAATTGTGAGCGAGACTTTAAAAACTTCTCTTTATAACCTGCACAAAGAACTAGGTGGAAAAATGGTTCCTTTTGCTGGATATGAAATGCCAGTTCAATATACAGCTGGAATTGTTGCAGAGCATAAACAATGCCGTGAAAAGGCAGCTTTGTTCGATGTTTCCCATATGGGACAGGTTACAATCAAAGGCGAAAACCCCGCAAAGGCTCTTGAAACTCTTGTTCCAGGTGTTTATCTGAAATTAAAAGAGGGCAGACAACGCTATACAATTTTCACAAATGACAATGGTGGAATCCTTGATGACCTTATGGTCAGCAACATGGGCGACCATCTTTTTGTTGTAGTAAATGCTGCTTGTAAAAATGAAGACATTGCATACATGAAAGAAAAATTGGTTGGTTATGAAGTAACAGAAATCACAAACCGCTCTTTAATAGCAATACAAGGTCCAGAAGCAAAAACTGCAATGGCTAGAATTGCTCCTGAAAGTGTAAGCATGGTATTTATGGACTTTAGAAGCATAAAAGTCGGTGGAATCGACTGTTTCGTTGCAAGAGCAGGCTATACAGGCGAAGACGGTTTTGAAATTTCAGTACCAGAAGAACATGCGGAAAAAATCGCTAAACTCTTACTGGAACAGCCAGAAGTAGCTCCTGCTGGACTAGGTGCAAGAGATACTTTGCGTTTAGAAGCTGGTTTATGTTTATACGGAAATGATATCGACACAACAACGACTCCTATCGAAGCGAGTCTTGAATGGGTAATAGGAAAACGCAGAAAAGAAGAAGGCGGATTCCCTGGTGCAAACGTAATTCTTAAACAGCTAAAAGAAGGCGTAACAAGAAAACGTGTAGGAATTATTCCAACAGGAAAAGCCCCTGCCCGAGCCCACACAAAAATCTTAAACATGAACGGTCAGGAAATCGGAGAAATAACCTCAGGCGGTTTCGGACCTACAATAGGCTGCCCAATAGCAATGGGCTACGTCCCAACCGACATGGCAGCAGTAGGAACAGAATTAAAACTGCTGGTACGAGGAAAAGAAATCCCTGCAAAAGTAGCCGCAACCCCTTTCGTAGAACAACGTTATTACAGAGGGTAGAATTTGCATAGTTGTCAACCAACCCACTTCGTCATTCTGAATTTAATTCAGAATCCATCTACTTTTTTAGACGGTTAAATAAATAAGGAGATCCTGAAACGAGTTCAGGATGACAATTTAAGAAACAAAAAGGACAAAACAAAATGATAAAATTTACTGAAGCTCATGAATGGATTGAAGTTGAAAATGGTGTTGGTAAAATCGGGATTACTGATTTTGCACAAGGTCAGCTTGGCGACATTGTTTTTGTAGAACTTCCAGAAGTTGACGATGAAAAGTCCAAAGGTGATGAAATCGCTGTTGTAGAATCTGTAAAGGCTGCAAGCGAAATATACTCCCCTGTTTCTGGTGAAGTTATCGAGATAAATGAAAGCCTTGATGACAACCCTGCTATGCTTAACTCTTCCCCAGAAGCTGACGGCTGGATTTTCAAAATCAAACTTTCTGATGAAAGCGAACTTGAAAACCTGATGGATAAAGACGCATATGCTAAGTACGCAAAGGAAAACGGTTAATGCGTTATTTACCGCTGACTGATGCTGATCGGCAGGAAATGCTTGCAACTATCGGTGTTAAATCATCTGATGATTTATTCTCCGATGTGCCTGCCAAAGCTATAATAAGTGAGTCTGAGATAACTCTTCCTTCTCATAAAAGTGAAATGCAGGTAGAGCGAGAGCTTTCCGCTATGGCAGGAAAAAACACTGCTGCTGGTTCTGTCCCTTGCTTTTTAGGAGCAGGTACATACAGGCATCATATTCCTACCGCTGTCGATCATCTGATTCAGCGGAGTGAGTTTTTAACGGCTTACACTCCATATCAACCAGAGGTAAGTCAAGGCACTCTGCAAGCTCTTTTCGAGTTCCAGACACAAGTTGCCATGATTACAGGAATGGACGCTGCAAACGCTTCCATGTATGACGGAGCAACTGCTTGTGCAGAAGCCGTATCAATGGCTTGCCGTGCTACAAGGCGTAAAAAAGCAATTCTATCAGGAAAACTTCACCCTCATTATAGTGAAGTAACAAAAGATTTCACAAAACAAATCAATATAAAATGTGAATCCCTTGCACCTGATGTAAATGATACAGAAGACCTTATCGGAAGAATTGATAAAGAAACCGCTTGTGTTGTAGTTCAAACTCCAAGTTTCTTTGGTCATTTGAAAGACTATTCCGCACTAGCTGAAGCATGTCATGCAGTAAAAGCACTGCTTGTTATTGTAATTACTGAGACTCTTTCTCTTGGATTGTTAAAATCTCCAGCAGAAATGGACGCTGATATTGTGGTTTGTGAAGGGCAGTCTTTAGCAGGAGGCTTAAACTTTGGAGGTCCTGCTGTAGGTTTTCTTTCAGTTAAAAAGAAATACATTCGCCAAATGCCAGGTAGATTTGTTGGTCAAACAAAAGACGTGGACGGCAAACGTGGCTTTGTTCTTACCCTGTCAACTCGTGAGCAACATATCAGGCGTGGCAAAGCTACATCTAATATTTGTTCAAACTCTGGTCTTATGGCGTTGGCTTATTCAATGCACATGAGCCTTTTGGGCGAGACAGGCTTTACAAGGTTAGCAGAAATCAACCACGAAACGGCTGTAACTCTTTCAGAAAAACTTGCAAAAGTAGACGGTGTGAAAGTCCTTTCTTCCACGTTCTTTAATGAGTTTGCAGTGATTCTTCCTGATGATGCAGGGAAAATTGTTGAAGCTCTTGCTAAACGCAAAATTTTCGGTGGAGTGCCAGTTTCAAGGCTTTACCCTAAATATCCTGAACTTAGAAACGTGATGCTTGTAGCTGCTACTGAAACCAATACCGAGCAGGATATGGACAGTTTCGTTTCTGAACTTTCAAATATCATCAAGGAGGGCGTGTAATGTCTGACACAATTTCAGGGAATCACGGACTTCTAATAGAAGAACCTTTAATTTTTGAACAAAGCTCTGAAGGCATGACTGGTGTTGATTTTGCAAAGTCTGAAAAATCAGTAAACAACAAACTTGGCGGATTAAAACGTGAAGGCAAAATCGGTTTATCTGGTTTATCTGAACCTCAAGTAATGCGTCATTACACCAAGCTTTCACAGAAAAACTACAGCATTGATACAGGCTTTTATCCGCTTGGCTCATGTACTATGAAGTACAACCCAAGAATAAATGAAAGCATGGCAAGGCTTGCAGGTTTTGCAGACGTTCACCCTTTCCAGCCAGAAAGCACAGTTCAAGGAGCTTTGGAGCTTATTGACACGCTTGCTGCATGGTTGAAAAAACTTACGGGAATGCCTGCTGTTGCAATGTCTCCTGCTGCTGGAGCTCATGGCGAGCTTTGCGGAATGTCGGCTATTTATGCAGCCGTAAAGGACAAAGGCGAAACTCGTCCTATTGTTCTTATTCCAGAATCTGCTCACGGAACAAATCCAGCAACGGCTGTTCTTGCAGGCTTTTCTTTGGAAACAATCGCTGCTACCCAAGACGGCAGAGTTGATCTTTCCGCTGTGAAAGAAAGACTTGGCAACGGCAAAGGGCATGATGTAGCTGCTTTAATGCTGACAAATCCAAACACTTGCGGTTTGTTTGAAAGAGAAGTTATTGAAATAGCTGATTCTTTGCATGAAGCAGGAGCTTATTTCTATCTTGACGGAGCGAACTTCAACGCAATTATGGGCAGAGTAAACATTGCAAAGCTAGGAGCTGACGCAATGCACATCAACCTGCACAAAACCTTTGCCACCCCTCACGGAGGAGGCGGACCAGGTGCAGGACCAACCGTCCTCAGCGAAAGACTAGCAAAATTTGCCCCATTGCCTTTTGTAATGCACGGCAAAGACGGCTTCACAATGATTGAGAACGCAGAGCAAGCCCCAAATGCAAAACCTTTCGGCAGAATGAAAGGCTTTCACGGACAATTTTCCGTTCTAGTAAAAGCATTAGCTTACGTAATGAGCATGGGAAAAGACGGCATTAAACAAGCTTCAACCGATGCCGTTCTAAATGCAAATTACTTGCGGTCAAAACTAGAAAAAACCCTCTCAGTCCCATTCTCAGGAATATGTATGCACGAAG